>JBEBJC010000015.1:0-25463 GCA_040080105.1 Myxococcota bacterium | reverse complement strand
ACGTCGACTGGATTGTGTTCGACGGCGTGGTGAGCCACCGGTTCGTGCGCGTGCTCCTGCTCGTGCGCCGGTTCGTGCGCGTCGGCCTCGGCGTGGTGGCGGTCAGCCGACGCACCGGGGCGACCTTGGCCACTGCGGCGTGGGGCCGGCGGATCCAGCAGTGGACCGCCCCCATGGCGGCAGTGGCGCTGCTGCTGGTCGGCGCCTGGCTCACCACCCGTGCGGTCCTGGTCCTGTGATCATCCCCGTCCCCGAGCGGCCCGCCGCCCCACACCACCCACAGGTTGCGCAGCGCGAGCGCCGGGATCATCGCGTCGCCCACCCCGCCGCCGGTGAGCCACGCCTCGCCGCGCGCCGCGGCGACCGGGTCGGCGACGTGGCGGATCGGGGTCCCGTCGGCACAGGTCGTCGTCGGGGGATCGCCCGAGTCGGTCGGGAGCTCGGCCGGAGCCGACGCGCAGGCCATCCACCAGGTGTACAGCGGCATGGCGCCTCCGACACCGCGGGCCGCCCCGGGTGTCACCCGAGCATACCCGTGCTACCCTCGACCGATGTCCGTGCTCCTCCTCGCAGCGCACCCGACGGCGCGGGCGGCCGACCTCGAGGTCGGGGCCGGCAAGCCATACGCGACGCTGGCCGACGCGGTGGCCGCGGCCGACGACGGAGACCGGCTGCTGCTGTTCCCGGGGATCTACGCCGGCACCCTCCTCGACCGCGAGCTGGAGGTGGTCGGTGTGGGCGGGACCTCGCTCACCACGGTCACCGGGCCGGTGGAGGTCGCGAGCAACGTGGTGATCCGCGGGCTCACCCTGGACGGCGGGGGAACCGACCGGGCGATCTCGGGCGGGGGCACCGTGCTCGAGCTGTCCGACGTGGCGCTCACCGGCGGGTGGACCACCGGCGACGGCGGGTGCCTGTGGCACGACTACGGCAACCTGTTCGTGACCCGCGCCACGTTCTCGGGCTGCTCGGCGGGGCGCTCGGGCGGGGCCGCCGGCGTCCGGCACGTGTACGCGTCGTTCGTCGCCACCTCGTTCGCCGAGTCGACCGCCACCCGGTACGGAGGGGGGCTGTACATCGACTCCTCCGGCGCCGACCTGGTCGGGACCAGCTTCGAGGAGAACGCGGTCGATTCGCCCGGTCCCACCTACGGCCGCGGCGGGGGGCTGTCGGCGTCGTCGACCTCGATCACGGTCGCCGGGGCGAGGTTCGTCGGCAACCGCGCGACCGCCGGCGCCTACCAGGAAGGCATCGGCGGGGGCCTGTGGCTCGACGGGGTCGGGGCCGACATCGGGTCGACCGTGTTCGACGGGAACTTCGCGACCTCGTCCGGCAGCGGGCTCGGGCTGACCTACACCGAGCTCGCGATCGGCGGCAGCGCGTTCGTCGCCAACACGACCGGCGACTCGGGCGACGTGACCTTCGGCGGCAGCCTGTTCTGCGCGTCCCCGGCCGAGTGCACGGTGGACCGCACGTGGTTCGCCGACAACGCCGCGACCGACGGCGGCGGGATCTGCTCCACCGGCGAGCTCGCCGTCCGGCGGTCGATGTTCTGCGCGAACGTGGCGAGCAGCGACGGCGGCGCGATCGACCTCGGCAACCAGTTCGGGTACTACCCGGCGACGATCGAGAACAACGTGTTCGCGAGCAACTCCGCGGCGTACGAAGGCGGCGCGCTGGTGTTGACCGACGGCGCGCTGACCGTGCGCAACAACCACCTGGTCGGCAACGGAGCCCTGTTCGGCGGCGCGAGCGCCCTCACCGAAGTGGGTGACTTCTCGGGCCTGGTGGTGGAGAACAACCTGGTGGCGAGCCACTCGGGGGACCCTGCGTTCGAGTTCGTCGAGGTTGCGCACGACGAGGGCTACGACTGGTTCTGGGGCAACGAGGTCGACGCCGACGGGCCGCTCGGCGCCGGGTCGGTCGTAGGCATCGACCCGGGGCTCGCCGGGCCCCACGGCAGCTGCGTGGCCGAGGACCTGTGGCTCGGGCCCGGCAGCCCGCTGGTCGACGCCGGCTCCCCCGACACGTTCGATCCGGACGGCTCCCCCGCGGACATCGGCGCGTTCGGCGGGGAGGGCGCGGATCCACTGGCGTTCCTCGACGCCGACGGCGACGGGTGGGCCGCGATGGTCGACTGCGACGACCTCGACGCCGGGGTGTCTCCCGGGGCGACCGAGTCGTGTAACGGAGTGGACGACGACTGCGACGGCCTGACCGACGCGGAGGGCCAGGCGGCGGACGCGACCTGGCAACACCCCGACGTGGACGGCGACGGGGCCGGCGACTGGCGGGTGTCGGCCTACCTCTGCCCCACCGATTCGTGGACCGAGGACTTCGGAGACTGCGACGACACCGAGGCGGACGTGTACACCGGCGCGCTGGACATCCCCGCCGACGGGCGCGACACCAACTGCGACGGGGCCGACGGCGACGCACCTCCGCCGCCGCCCCCGGTCGACGGCGACGCCGACGCCGACGGCCTGACCGACGCGGAGGAAGCCGAGCTCGGGACCGACCCCGGCGACCCGGACACCGACCACGACGGCTGGACAGACGGTGAGGAGCCGCCGGTCGACACCGACGGGGACGGGGCCATCGACCCGATCGATCCCGACGACGACGGGGACGGCTGGTCGACGGCCGAGGAGGGGAAGGTCGACACCGACGGCGACGGCCTGCCCGACTCGCGAGACCTCGACAGCGACGGAGACGGGGCCGCCGACGCGAGTGAAGCGGCGGACGCGCGGCTCGACGCTGGCGGGGTGGCCGCGGCGCCTCCGCCGCCCCCGCCGACCGGGTGCGCGACCAGCCACCCCGTGGCGGGGTTCGGGTGGGCGCTCGCCGGGCTTGGCCTGCTGATCCGCTCTCGGCCACAGTCCAGCGGACCCTCGTGGCGACGCCGGCGCTAGTCCGACTCACCGACCGGCTCGCCGACCTGGCCGAGCGCAGGGTGATCCACGCCGATGGCACGGTGGTGCCGCTCACCGCGCGCGAGAGCGCCCTGCTCGGGTTCCTCGCGGAGCGCGCCGGGCAGGACACCTCGCGCGACGTGTTGCTGGTCGACGTGTGGGGGATGCGCGCCACCGCGATCACCCGCGCGGTCGACGTGGCGGTGGCGCGGCTGCGACAGAAGATCGAGCCGGATCCCGCCGCGCCGGCGCACCTGATCTCGGTCCAAGGGGTGGGCTACCGGTTCGTCCCCCCCGGCGGCGGGGAGGCGCTGGGCACGGCCGAGCCGCCGCGCCGCGTGTCGCACCCCGACGCGCCGAACCCGCTGGTGGGCCGGACGGCCGAGCTGGCCGCCGCCCGCGACGGGCTCGAGCGGGGCCAGATCGTCGCGCTGATCGGGCCGGGGGGATCCGGGAAGAGCCGCCTGTTGCTCGAGCTCGCGCGGACCTCCCCCACCCCGGCCGAGTGGGTCTCGTTCAGCGGGGCGGCCCGGGCCGAGCCGGCACAAGAGCTGGCGACCGCGGTGGCCAGCGCGGTCGGGCTCGACCTGTCCCGGGTCGGCGACCCCGTCGGCGCGGTCGGAGCCGCCCTCGCCGGTCGTGGGCCGCTGCTGCTCGCGCTCGACGGGTTCGACGCCCTCACGGCCGCGTCCCCTGCCCTGCGCCAGTGGTCCGACCGGGCGCCGGCGCTCCGGATCGCGGTGTCGAGCCGGGTCCGGCTCCGGATGTCGGAGCGCGAGGTCGAGGTGGGTCCGCTCCCGCTGGCCGACGCCCGCGCGCTGTTGTTCCAGCGCACCGCCGCGCTCGGCGTCCACCCGAGCGAGGCCGGCGCCGACGAGCTGCTCGAGGGCCTCGAGCGGCTGCCGCTCGCGATCGAGCTCGCGGCTCCGCGCGCCCGGGCGATGTCGTTCGACCAGATCCGCTCCCGCCTCACCGAGCGGTTCCGCCTGCTCGGCTCGTCCGAGCCCGGTCGGTCGCTCCGCGGCGTGATCGAGCAGTCGTGGTCGCTGCTCCGTCCACACGAGCAGCGCGTGCTGGCGTGGTGCTCGGTGTTCGCGGGCGGGTTCACCCTCGACGCGGCCGAGGAGGTGCTCCAGCCGGTGCTGGGGCCCGACCTGTACCCGCTCGACGTGGTCGAGGCGCTGTGTGACGCCTCACTCGTGCGGATCGTGAGCGCGGGAGACGGCGACCCGCGGTTCCATTTGTACGACGCGGTGCGTGACTTCGCCGCCGAGCACCTGCCGGACCGCGACGCGGCGTTCGCGGCGCACGCCGCCTACACCCTCGGGCGAGCCGAGGTCCTCGGGCGCGGGATCGACCGCACCGGCGGCCTGTCGGCGGCGATGGAGCTCGAGGCCGAGCGCGAGAACCTGACGGCGGCGTTCGACCGCGCGGCGGGTGACGACCCCACGCTCGCCGCGCGGCTGATGATCGCGGCCGAGCCGCTGTTGGCGCTGCGCTGGCCCCGCCTGCTCGCCGGGATGGCGAGCCGGCTGGTCGACGATCCTCGGCTGACCGATCCGGAGCTGGCGGCGCTGGTGACCTGCGTACACGCCGACATGCAGCGGATGCGCAGCGAGTCGCCGCTGCCGTGGTACGAGCGCGCGCTCGCGCGGCTCGGGGGGCGGGTCCATTGCCCGGGGTGGATCCGGGCGCGCGGCGGGCGGCTGCTCACGGTGGGCGACGAGCGCGGCGCCTACGCCGAGGCGCTGCGCGAGGTCCCGGAGGTGGAGCGGGTGGCGGCCGAGGTCGGGGACCTGCAGCTCTGTTTGATGTTGTCGAGCTCGATCGCCGTGTGGAAGGCGATGGCAGACGACTTCGAGGGCGCCGAGGCCGCGTTCCGCCGCTCACTCCGCGCCGCGCGCGACCTCGGCAACGCTCGGCGGATCGCGGTCGACAGCTCGAACCTCGCGCTGCTCCTGGCCGAGCGCGGCGCGCTCGAGGAGGCCGAGTCGCTGTCGACCGAGGCGGTCCAGCTGCAGCGCCTGTGGGGGAACCGGCGGAGCGCCGGGGTCTCGCTGCTGACGCTGGCGTTGATCCAGTGCGGGCGCGGCCGGCTCGAGCAGGCGATGGCGACCACCCGCGAAGCGGGCCGGCTGTGTGAGCAGGACGGCCTGGCCCGCGTCGGCGCCCGAGCCGATCAGCAGCTGGCCGAGTTCACCTGGATCGGGGGCGCCCCCGCGGGGCCTGCAGCGCTCGGGTTCGAACGGAACGCGGCGCGGTTCGCGGGCGTGGCCGACCCGTACGGCGAGGGGATCTCGTACGCGTGGGCCGCAGCTGCCCACGCGGCCGCGGGGGCCGTGCCCGCAGCCCGCTCCGCGCTCGCCCTGGCGCTGGAGCGCCTCGCGCCGTACGCGGTGGAGCGCCCGCTCAGGCAGGCGATCGCGCAGATCGTGCAGGCCGCGGAGGCCGGGGAGCCGTTCCCCGAAGACCTGCGGCGCGCCCCGTCGCTCACTGTGCGCCAGCTGGCCGGGGCCTTTCCCCCCGGGTGAGCGCGGGGCGGCCGGCCGGGCTACATCTCCACGATGATCGCGTGGTGGTGGGCCGGGTGCGCGGAGCAGATCGACGGTGACGCGGCCGAGCGGTGGGCGCGGCGGCACGAGACCACCCTCGCCACCGCGGAGACCCAGCTCGCGCGGGCGCTCGGGCACCTCCCGAGCCTCCCGGGCGACCCGTTCACCTGCCGGCAGGTCGAGGTGGCCAGCTTGAGCAAAGGGATGCTCGCGTCGCTGTGCCACCAGCAGGAGGCCCTGTGGCACGCCGACCGGCACGAGGCCGAGGAGGAGTACGGCACGCGCTGGCTGAACACGATGTTGCAGAGCTTCGGGGTGGTCGGGGTCGAGCTCACGATCGCCAGCGGCGGCGCGGTCGAGTGGTCGGATCACCGGGGCCTGTACACCCTCTCCGAGTTCACTGCCGATCCCCCTCCCCCCATCGAGGGAGAGGGTCGGGGTGAGGGCGCAGGGGGCGCGGTGAGGGCGGTGAACGGCCGGCGCCGCGGCGACGCGACGCTCGGGTGGGGCACGGTCGTGGTCGGGCTCGCGTCGTCCACCCCCGGCGAGGTGCAGGCCGAGCCACACCCCGCGCTCGAGTGGCGGCTCGAGCGCACCTACCGCCAGTCCACGGTCACCGCGCGCCTGCTCCTGCTGGCCGACGGGACGCCGGACGCCGCGTTCCTGCGCCAGGCGGCCGGGCTCGAGCCCGAGCGCTGACCCCTGGTCCCGGCGCGGGCTCCAGGTTACCCGCAGGCCCCGACCCGAGCGAGGTGATCATGGCCAAGGCGCGCTACCACATCGTCACCCTCCCCGGCGACGGCATCGGCCCCGAGGTCACCACCCAGGCGGTCGCGGTGCTGCAGGCCGCCGCGTCGCGGTTCGGGCTCGGGTTCGACTTCGAGGAGATCCCGGGCGGCGGCGAGTACTACCTCGCGCACGGCCGGGAGTGGGCCGAGGGTTCGGAGGCCCGGTGTGACGCGGCCGACGCGATCCTGCTCGGCGCGGTGGGCGCGCAGGACCCGGTCTCGGGCAAGAACGTGTTCACCCGCCCGAACGAGCCGTACGCCACCCCGCAGCTCGCCGGCTACGCGCAGGTGATCGGCAACCGGCAGCGGATGCAGCTGTTCGTGAACGTGCGCCCGATCAAGCTGTACCCAGGCGTCCCGCACAAGGTCGGCGACCGGTTCATGCAGATCTGGGACCCGGCCCAGGTCGACTACGTGGTGTGCCGCGAGAACACCGAAGACGCGTACTCCGGCCGCACCGACGACCTGCGGGACGCCGCGGGCGCGGTGATCGGGCGCTCGACCCCGATCGAGATCACCCGCGCCGCCACCGAGCGGGTGTGCCGGTACGCGTTCGACTTGGCGCGTCGGCGGAAGGCGCTCGGCAAGCCGGGCAAGGTCACCTGTGTGGTGAAGTCGAACATCATCGGCGCCCACCGGTACTTCGAAGACGTGTTCCGCGAGGTCGGCCGGGCCGAGTTCCCGGAGATCGGGCAGGACGTGCAGATGTTCGACGCGTTCTGCATGTGGCAGATCCGCAACCCGGAGTGGTTCGACGTGGTCGTCGCGCCGAACCTGGTGGGCGACGTGATCTCCGACAACGGCTCCACCACCCAGGGCGGGATGGGCCTCGCCGCAGGCGGGAACATCGGGTTCGAGCACGGGATGTTCGAGCCGATCCACGGGTCGGCGCCGAAGTACACCGGGCAAGACAAGGTGAACCCGGTGGCGGCGGTGTTGTCCGGCGCGATGATGTGCGAGTGGCTCGGCACCCGGCTCACCGACCCGCGCCTGCTCGACGCCGCGCGGGCGATCGAGGCGGCGGTGGGCGAGGTGCTGGCCGAGGGCCGGGCGCTGACCTACGACCTCGGCGGCACCGCGAAGTGCTCCGAGGTCGGCCGGGCGCTGGCCGACAAGGTCGCCGGGTAGGCTCTACAGGGTGCCCAACCCGGGCCGCCCGGCGATACACGACGCGCGCGGGAGCCCCACCACGTCGGCCCCGTTGTGGGTGGTCCGCGCGTCCAACGATTGCCCGTTCGCGAGCGCGAACCACAACGTGTGGCCCGCCCAGGCCGCCGTCGAGGACACGCCGGTCGGCAACACCCCCGCCGAACCGGTGGTCCAGCGGGCCCCGTAGCCGAACCCGAGCACCTGGCTGTTCGTCGCGGCGGTGTAGATCGCCGGGGGCAGCACCGTGGACGCCCCGAACTGCAGGCGGGTGGCGTCGTGGCGGACCGACGGGCCCTGGAAGCACCCGCCGAGGGTCGAGATCCGGAACGCGCCGCACGAGCCGCCGTCGAACCCGAGCACCACCACGTTGGTCGTGGCCTCGTCGAACCCCCACTGGATCCTCGACTGAGCCGTCCACCCATCCGGGTCGGCCGCGTCGACCGTGACGCCGGCGTCCGACGCCTCGACCGTGACCCCGTCCGCGGTCACCGGCTCTCCGCCGTCGATCGCCCACACCACGTCGTCGCGCGCGGGCTCGACCGTGATCCACACCACCTTGCACTCGGCGTCGGCACACCCGTAGGTCAGCTCGGGGGCGACCTCGTCGTCCTTGTGCAGCCGCGCCGGGTCGGCCCCGCCGGGCCCACCTCCGGCGCTACACGCGATCAGGCCCAGCGCTGTCCACGATCTCCACATGGTCACTCCTTCGTCGGGGGGGGGGTCAACCGAGGTCCACGAACCGGTCCTGCCGCTCGAGCAGCAGCCACACCTTGCCGGAGCCGTCCGACGACACCAGGTCGCTGCGGATCGACGCGCGGGCCAGGCGGCGGCGGAGGCGGATCAACATCACGTCCCACCGCTTGCGCACCAGATCGAGGTCGTCTTCGCCGGGCCACAGAACCCGCGCCGGGTCGGCCCAGTGCACCGGCTGGCCGATCACGCCGAGCTCGTACACCAGGCGGCCGGCGGCGCCGTTCAGCACGACCCACGGCCCACCGCGCCGCCGCAGCCGCACCGCGTCGAAGAACCCCTCGACCTCGAGCGGCTCGTTCAGCCGGCCGCGGGCGGCGGTGGCGAGCGCGGCGTCGGCGCCCACCTCGAGCTCCACCACCCGCAGGACCACGCCGCCGACCGGCAACGTCGCGCCGGGCTCCACCTGGCGCGGGGGCCCACCGGCGGTCCGGCACACCCAGCCCGCCCCGTCGGTCCACAGGTGCGCGAGCGCGCCGGGGACGATCTTGCCGACCAGCCGCACGCCACCCTCGTCGACCACCGACAGCGAGCGGCCGGACAACACCTCGCGCCCGAACGGCCCCTCGAGCGCCAGCAGCCGCTCGGGGTTCGCGACCTCGACCACGTCGAGGAACCGCTCGTGCGCGAGCGCCACCCGCAGCCCCGGGGTCAGCGTGACCTCCCGCACCACCTTGCCGCCCACCGCCAGGCTGCCGCGCAGCGCGAGCAGCTGCAGCGCCCCGTCGCGCAGGCTCACGTACGCGTGGACCTCGCTCACGTTCGGATCGTCGATCCGGAGCGCCGCGGAGCGCAGCCGGCCGACCAGGTCTCCCGGGGCCAGGCGCACGGCCCCGGCGGTCGGGTCGCGCACCACGGCGTAGGATGTGGTCGATGACATGAGGCCCCCGTGCGCGACGTGTTCGCCCTGGCCGCCGACTACGGCGTCGACCCCGAGCTGCTGACTCAGATCCTGGCCGCCCTCGAGCCGTCCGGCGAGGGAGCGCCTGCCCCGCGCGGTCCGGCGCACCTGCGGCGCACCGACGTGCTCGGGCGCGGCGGCACCGCCGAGGTGTGGCTCGCCCGCGACGAGCGGCTCGATCGGGTGGTCGCGATGAAGGTGCTGCGCGCCGACCTCGCCGGGCAGCCCTCCGCTCACGACGGGTTCGTGCGCGAGGCCCGGGCGACGGCGCGGCTGGTCCATCCCGGGATCGTACCCGTACACGAGATCGGCGCGCTCGAAGACGGCCGGCCGTTCTTCACCATGGACGTGGTCCAGGGGCGCACGCTCGATCAGTGGCTGCGCGACTCGCCCGACGCGGGCCTGCACCGGCGGGTCGACGTGCTCCGGCGGGCGGTCGACGCGGTCGCGTACGCACACGGGCGCGGGGTGCTCCACCGCGACCTCAAGCCGACCAACGTGATGGTGGGCGCGTTCGGGACCGTGGTGGTGCTCGACTGGGGCCTGATGCGGTGGAACGACCTGCCGGCCGGGTCCGACACCCGGTTCGGGGTGATCCAGGGCACCCCCGGGTACCTGTCGCCGGAGCAGGCCCGCGGGGAGCCGGTCGGCCCCGCCACCGACGTGTTCGCCCTCGGGCTCGTGTTGTTCGAGATCGTGCACGGGGTCCGCGCGGTGCCGTTCGACGATCCCCTCGAGGCCGTCGCGACCGCGGCCCGGGGGTGGGTCCCGCCGATCGTCGCCGGCCCCGACACGCTCCGCGCGGTGCTCGCCCGCGCGCTCGCCCCGTCCCCCGCCGACCGGTACGCCGACGGCTCCGCGCTCGCCGACGCGCTGGGGCGGTGGCTCGACGGAGAGGCGCAGCGCGCCCGCGCCCAAGCTCTGGTCGACGAAGCGGCCGGGCTCGCACGGGAGCAGACCGAGCTCCTCGCGCGCGCCGACGGGGAGGACCACCTCGCCGAGACGCTGCTGCGGTGGGTCGAGCGCTGGGCCCCCGCCGAGTCGAAGGTCGTCGGGTGGGACCACCAGGACCGGGCGCGCGACCTGCGGGAGGCCGCCCACGCGGTCGCGCTGCGCCGGATGCAGGCGTTGCACGGGGCGTTGACCCACGACCCCGACCACCCCGGCGCCCTCGCCACCCTCGCCGACCACTGGCTCGGGGTGCACCGCGCCGCCGAGGCCCGCCGTGACGCCCACGCCGCGCGGGAGGCCCGGGCCCAGCTCGCATGGTTCGACCGCGGTCGGCACGCCGCGTACCTCGAGGGGCGCGGGCGGCTGGCCGTGACCACCGTCCCCGCAGGTGTGCCCGCGGTGCTGTTCCGCCTGGTCGAGCGCGAGCGTCGGCTCGTCCCGCTGCGGGTGCGCGACCTCGGGCCCACGCCGTGTGCCGCCGACGGGCTCGAGATGGGCAGCTGGCTGGTGCAGGTCGGGGAGCAGGGGGTCCCGGTGTGGATCCGCCGCGGGACCAGCTGGGAGGCACCTCCGATCGTGCTCCCCGCCGGCAGCCCCCCGGAGGACCGCCTCGTGCCCGGCGGCCCGTTCTGGGCCGGCGACCCCGGCGACGGGTTCCAGAGCTTGCCGTTCGCCGAGGTCCACCTCGACCCGTTCGTGATCCGCCGCGACCCGGTGACCCACCGCGAGTTCATCACGTTCCTCGACGACCTGGTCGCCGCCGGCCGCGAGGACGACGCCCTCCGGTGGGCCCCACACGAGCGCGGCGCCCGCCCCGACGCGCCCGGGCCCCAGTGTTACGGCCGGACCGCCGACGGCCGGTTCACCCTCGCCCCCGACGCCGAGGGCGACCAGTGGGACCTCGACTGGCCGGTGTTCCTGGTCGACCACCACGCCGCCCGCGCGTACGCGGCGTGGCTCGCGGCGCGCACCGGGCTGCCGTGGCGGCTGCCCACCGAGCTCGAGTGGGAGAAGGCTGCCCGCGGCGTGGACGGACGGCCGTACCCCTGGGGCGACCGGTTCGACCCGAGCTTCGCGTGTGTGCGGGCCTCTCACCGGGGCCGTCCCCTGCCCGCGCGGGTCGACGCGTTCCCCGTCGACACCTCGGTGTACGGCGTGCGCGGGATGGCCGGCAACATGCGCGACTGGTGCCTCGACCCGTTCGTCGACCCGAAGCAGCCCGGGGCGGCCGCCGACGAGCAGAAGGTGCTCAAGGGCGGGTGCTGGTACTTCCCCGAGTCCGGGTCCCACCTCGCCGCCCGGTACGCGCTCGACGCGACCAACCGGGGCGACACCGTGTCGTTCCGGGTCGCGCGCTCGGTGGGGTGACGGGCGGCGGGCCACGAGGCCTCCGAGGTGACCCTCGGAGTTTCGGACGAACGGACCGACCGCACACCCTACGCCGATCCTACACCCGACCAGCTACGTTGCGGGCGGAGGTGAGGTTGAGCTCGACCCGGTTCGCGATCGCGGTCTCCGCGCTGTTGGCAGCGGGCGCGGTCCTGGTCTGGTGGGCGATCCCGGCCGATCCCGCGCAGCGGGGTGGCGGCCGCGGGGAGCGGACGGGGAACCTGGTCACCGACCTACCGGAGGCCGGCGGGGTGCCGAGCCCGGCGGTGATGAAGGCGCTCGATGGACCCGCCGGGGACGCGATCGACGCCGAGCTGCGCCGGCGCGTGTTGCAGCAGGCGCTCGAGCAGGCGCTCGCGCGGGGCGACACCTCGCTCGAGCTGAGCGCGCTCGGTGGGATCGCCGATCCCCGGCGGCCGCACCAGGTCGAAGGGTGGGGCACGCTCGACCCGGCCCAACCGGTCGGCACCCCCCACGCCGACGGGGCGGCCCAGCTGCGCGCGCTGCGGCCGGAGCCGGGGCCGATGCTGGTGCAGTCCGCCAGCGCCGCCGAAGCGCTGTCGCAGTGTGTGGTGCGCGGGTGGTGGTGCCTGGTGGTCAGCGACGACGACGCGGCCGGCCCCGCGTGGGAGGCCGCCTCGAACGCGCGCCCGGGCACCGCAGCCGAGCTGGTGGACCGCGCCGGCGCGAGCCTACCCGACGGGGTCGACGGCCTGTGGATCGCCCCAGATGCCGACCCGCAGCGGGTCCGGCTCGGCCGGCGCTGACCTCAGGACTTCTCGAACCCGCAGCTGAAGGTATTGCCGTACCCGTAGGTGTCTTCCATCTGCCCGGTGAACGTGGTGCCGGTGACCGAACCGGTGAGCTCGAACCCGACCTCGGACACGTAGCTGCCGTAGTCGATGCCCATGTCCAGCCGGACCGTGTTCCCGGTCCAGTCCCCGTTGAACGACATGGGGATCAGGCCGTACCCGTAGGTCGTGGTGTAGGTGTACACCGAGGTGTCGCCGGAGGCGCTGTTCGAGGCCGAGTACGTGACGAGCCACGTGCCGCTGCCGTCGGCCGAGCCGTCTCCGTGCGCCGCGAGGTCGAAGTCGTACAGGACGTCGACCACGTACTCGTAGCCCGAGCCCGGATCGGGGACACAGGTGCCCACCCAGTGTCCACTCAGCGTCGGATCGAGGCCGCCGGTGGAGGCGGTGTCGGTGTCCGCGTCGGTGTCCGAGTCCGCGTCCGCGTCGGCGTCCGCGTCCGCGTCGGTGTCGGTGTCGGTGTCCGTGTCGGTCTCACTGCCGGTGTCGGTGTCGGTCTTCTCGCCGGAGCAACCGACGAACGCCAACAAACCGAAGACTGTCCAATTGCGCATCTCTCCTCCTGCGTCGCGAGTCCACAGTAGCGCACGGACCCACGGGTCGCCTGGAAGATCAGTCGTTGGAGGCCTTCTTGCGCGATCGAGCCCGCGTGACCGGGGGCGGCTCCGGCGGCGGCTCGGGCGGCTCCGGCGGCGGCTCCGCCGACGCGCGCGGCCCGTGCTGGAGGTAGCCGTGGAGCTCGAGCCGCCGCACCTCGTGCTGCAGCCGCTTGCGGAACGCTTGGGGCGACAGCCGGCGGAGCGCGGCCAGCTCGTCGAACAGCGCCGGGTCCGCCTCCCGGATCGCCGCCATGTACCGGTCTCGCCGCCCGCGCCGCTGCAGCACCCGGCGCTCGAGGTTCGCCATCCGCCGCCGGTCCTCGGTGTCGAGCTGCTCGGGGTCGTCGACCCGGGCGGTCTCTCGGGCGCGCGGGTCGTCGATCGGGCGGAGGATCGGCATCCGTGCCCGCGGGGCGATCAGCGGGTTCTGGTCGTCCTCGTCGGCCATGTTCACCCCAACCAGGTCACGAGACCTTCGCCCGCCCGGGCGCACCCTGCCACCTGCTGGCGCAGCGCCGGGTAGTCGGCGAGCAGCCCCTCGCGCTCGTCCGGATCCAGCCCGTCGCGGTCGAGCACCACCGGCGACAGCGCGGCCCCGAGCACCCCGGGGTCGATCCCCTGCAGCACCTGGTGCAGCGCCGCGACCTCCGACGGCTCGAACACCCGCAGCTGCAGCGTCTCGTCGACCAGCTGCCCGCCGTCCTCCAGGAACCGGTGCGCGGGGGAATCGCCGAGCTCGGTGAGCCCGACCGACAGCGCGAACCACCCGCGCACCGCGACGGCCGCGGCCGGCAGGTGAGGAGCCGGGTCGAGGTGGGCCTCGAGCAGCGCCGGGTCGGCGACGTACCGCTCGATCGCCCGATCGCCGGCCAGGTGGAGGTCGACCGTCACCTCACTCTTCCGCCGGTGGCGCACCACCAACACGCCCGCCCCGCCCGCGACCGCCGCCCGGACCAGCGCCTGGACCTCGCGCAGCCGCTCGAGCGCGACCGGCAGCCCGACCTCGGGACGAACGTCGTCGAGGTGGTAGAACCAGATCCCGTTCGACCGCATCTCCCCCCGGTCGAACCGGGGCGACAGGTCCTCGGGGCGCACCTGGTCGAGCGCCCCGCCGAGCGCGCGCACCTCGGCCGACGACAGCGCGCGCGCCCGCTCCCCCACCGGGGCGCCGCCGACCAGCAGGAACCCGAGCTCCGGGGCGCCCCCGCGGGTGAGCAGGAAGTGCAGCACGTGCCACGAGGTGCGGAGGTGCACCACCGGCCCGTGCCGCAGCGCCTGGCGGTCCGGATCGACCGCCGGGTCGAGCACGGTGGCGAACGAAGGCGGGTCGGCGCGCAGGCGGAGCAGCTGGTCGGGCGTGGCCGGGGTCGAGATCAAGCGGAGCGACATCGGCACCGGGTAACGCGATCAGGATCCGGTGACCGTGAACAACGCGCTCCCCACCTGCGCCGTTCCGCCGGCGCCGTCCGGGAGCGCGACCTCGAGCCTGTACCCGCCGAGCAGCTCGGGCGAAGCACCCACGACCGCGTGGCGCACCGGCATCGAGAACTTCCAGTGGAACGCGCGCGACGGGACGTCGATCCCGTCGGCGTACGGCGGGTCGGTCGCGAGCTCGACCCAGAACGCCTGCCCGTCGCTGGTCAGCGGCCGGCCGTTCGGGCGCGCCACCCCCTCGCCCGAGGCCTCCACCAGGGTCGCGATCGGCGCGCCGTACCACGGGTCGGCGCCAGCCACGGTGAACGTGACCACGTCGAGCGGCCCGTACTCACCGGCCACGTCGGCCACGATCTGGCCGACCCCCACCGGGGCGGGCCCGGCGTACGGCGTATACGGGCTGTCGCCGAACGGCTCGATCGGCGCGAGCGACCCGGTCGCGGGCGCGCCGGCGCTGAACGTGTCCCACACCTCGCCCACCCGCGCCGACAGGTACGCCCCCTGGCGCGGGCCCCACAGCGCCCCGCTCGCCTCGTAGCCGCCTTGCCACCAGTCGTCCTCGAGGATCGAGTACCCGGTGTAGTCCTGGGCGTACCCGAGGAACAACACCCGCTCCTCGCCCATCTCGGCGAGGATCTGCTCGGCCAGCAGGGTGCCCGGCTCGCCCGGGAACGTCACCACCGCGAGGTCGCCGAGCCGCCCGACCGACAGCTCGGTGCGGTCCGGGGCCGGGTAGTCGGACGGGAACGGCAGACACGCGTGGTCGAGCCCCTCCGCCACCGTCGCCGGGTCACAGTCCTCCACCGCCGCCGAGCAGTACACCCCGCCGTACGGGTACGGCCACTCGTCGTCGGTGTAGCCGATCGCCTCGCGCGACAGGGGCACCCGCACCGTGCGGAGCGCGAGCTCGGGCGTGTCGGTCCAGGTCAGCGTCGGCAGCGCGGCCGACACCGCCTCGGCCACGAGCCGCCCGGTGTGCTCCATGTCGTCGTACCCGGCGGGGGCGGGCGCGGCGTCCTGGGTCGGCACCGGGCGATCTTCGGCGGGCGACATGTCCGCCGCCCACGCGTTGAACTGGGCGACCAGCACGTCGTGGTCGAACGTGTCCTCCACCGCCTGCTCGATGCCCCCGCTCACGTCCTGCGACAGGGTGAGGTCCTCGATCCCGAGCACCGTGCCGTGCACCGCGTACGCGAGCATCACCGCGGTGAGCTCCCCCTCCTGCTCGAACGCGACGATCGGGAGGCTGCCGTTCTCGTGGTCGACCCCGTCGTCACACCGGCGGTCGGCGTGGGCGTCGTCGGTGTAGGCGAAGCCCGTGCCCACTCGCCCCGGACGCAGGTCGGCGAGCGCCGCCTCCACCGTGTCGGCCATCGCGTCGACCATCCCGTCGTAGAACTCGGGCAGGAACCGGTCGGCGATCAGCTCGAATGGGCCGCCCGCGTCGAGCACGCGCCCCGGCCCGGAGTGGGTGTGGGTCGCCCCGATCACCAGCGCCTGGTCGAGGTCGCGGCCGAGGCGCTCCTTCAGCTCCAGCACCACCGCGCGCCGGAGGTGCTGGAACACCCCCACGGTGTCGCTGCGGAGGAACACGAGCTCGAACCCCTCCCCGCGCGACAGCGCGAACGCGCGGAAGTCGGGGTGGTCGTGGATCCGGGTGGTGCCCGGGTAGATCTCGGCGAACGGCGTGGGGTCGGCCGAGACGGTGAACCCGCCGTAGCCGACGGTGCCGATCCCGAGCGGCACCGGCATCCGCACCCGGGCGGAGCCGACCCGCAGCGGACCGGGCGCGGGCGCCGACGGCTCGGGGGTCGGGTCGCCCGAGCAGCCCATCGACCAAACCACCAGTGCGACCATGGGTTCCCTCGGGGTAGCCCCGCACCTTAGCCGGTCGGGCGCCGACGGTCACGTCCGGTCGCGGCGAGGAGCGCGCCGCTTGCCGCGCCCGGCTTCGTGTTATCTGCCCACGCGTCCCGGGAGCCTCGGTGCCGATCCTGTTGTCTTCGCTGTTCCTCGCCCCCGCCGCACACGCCGCCGAGGTCCAGTTCGAAGGGTACTACCGCGCGCGGTTCCGCGCGTTCGACACCCTGTCGCTGGATCGGGACAACGCGCTCGACGAAGGCCTGTCGGCGCTGGCGCAGCACCGGCTGTGGCTCGCGCCGCGGTTCCTGATCACCGACCAGGCCTCGCTGTTCGTGCAGATCAACGCGCTGAACGGCGTGCCGTGGGGCATGTCCGACGCGGACTACGCCGGCTACGGCCTCGACCCGGCCAACGTGTTCGAGTACGACCTCACGTCGCCCACCTCGAGCACCGACCCGAACGCGCCGCTGCTCGACCTCACGCTGTGGCGCGCGTGGGGCGAGGTGTACACGCCGATCGGGCAGTTCAGCTTCGGCAGGATGCCGCTCGGGTGGGGCCGCGGCATCTGGCTGAACGACGGGCTGTCCGACCCGTTGAACGCCGACTTCGGCGACACGACCGACCGGGTGATGTGGGAGCACCTGATCCAGGACCAGTTCTACCTGCGCGCGTCGGTCGACGTGCCGGCGGAGCGGTTCGTGGGCGCCGACGACGACACCACCGCGGTCGGCTTCGGGGTGGCGTACAAGAACGAGACGATGTCGGCCGGGATCCTGCTCCAGCTCGACCACACCGGCCCGCAGCAGCCGGCGGGCGCCCCGCTCGACGTGTTCACCGCCGACGCGGCGGGCGACGTGACGTTGGGCAAGCTGAACCTCGCGGCCGAGGCCGTGGGCCAGTTCGGCGGCGGCAACCTCGAGGGCGGGTACAACGACGCGAACATCACCGCGGTCGGCGCGGTGCTCGAGGCGGGGATCGACCTCGAGCCGTGGGGCGCGGACCTGCAGGTCGGCATCGCCTCGGGCGACAACACGCCGGGCGACCTGAACCTGCGCACGTTCACCTTCGACCGGGACTACTCGGTCGGGATGTTCCTGTTCGAGCAGCCGATGCCGACGCTCGCCACCTCGCTGTCGGCGGCGAACGACACGAACGGCGGACGCGACTACGGCTCGGTGCTGAGCGGCGCCGCCCTGTCGAACGCGATCTTCGTCAAGCCGACCGGCTCGCGCGAGATCGTCGACGGCCTGCGGGTCGACGTGTCGTGGCTCGGCGCCCGGGTGGCGCGCCCGCCCACGATCGACGGGGTGAACCAGTCGCGCGGCTACGGCAACGAGTTCCAGCTCGGCGTGTCGTACACCGGCATCGCCCACGTGCTGGCCGACGCTCGGTTCGGGCTGTTCCTGCCCGGCACCCACTACAGCCGCAGCGCGAACGGTGAGGAAGACACCGGGTTCGACGGCCCGGCGTACGGGTTCCAGCTGACCGGCCGCATCGACTTCTGACCGCGGCGGCGGTACGGTGGGCCGTGTTCGCGCTCGTACCGCTGGTGGATCCGACCGAGTGGATCCGGGTCGACGACCCGGACGCCCCCGGGGCGCTCGCGCGCTCCGCCACCGGCGCGGTGCTCGCCGCCCCCCCGACCGACGGCACCCGCTGGCGGGCCGAGTCGGTGCCGGAGCTCACCGAGCCCATCGCCCCCGAAGGGGACGGCGGCGATCCGGCGGCGCTCACCAACGCCGATCTGTGGCACGCCGACGGGATCACCGGCCGCGGGGTGAAGATCGCGGTGTTCGACCTCGCGTGGTACCTCGGCGACTCGTCGCCGGTGGCGGTCGGCGACCCGATCTCCCACGACTGCTACGTGTCGCCGACCTGTGAGGTCCCGTTCGACCCGCTGCGCCCGAACACCGCCGGGGAAGGTGGCCACCACGGCTGGGCGTGCGCCGAGGCGATCCACACGGTCGCCCCCGGGGCCGAGCTGCACGTGGTGCGGGCCGACTCGTTCACCCTGTACGAGAACGCGGTCGACTGGGCGATCCGCGAGGGCGTCGACGTGGTCAGCATGTCGATGTCGTTCTACAACGACTCGTTCTACGACGGGACCGGCCCCCACGACGACCCGATCCGGCGCCTGGCGGAGGCGGGCGTGCTGATGGTGACGAGCTCCGGCAACGACGCGGTGCTGAACTGGCTCGGGCCGTACGTCGACGCGAACGACGACGGGCGCCTCGACGGAGACGCGGGCGACGCGGTGTCGCTGTACCTCGACAAGTCGACCGCGGTGTACTTGTCGTGGAACCAGTTCGGGGCGCGGTGCGGCGACACCGACCTCGACCTGGTGGTGCTCGACGCCGCGGGCCGGGTGGTCGGCCAGTCCACCACCGCGCAGGTCCACACCGACGAGGGCCCCGAGTGTAAGCCGGTCGACATCGCGCGCCCGGTGGTCGAAGACGCGGGCTGGTTCCGGGTCGAGGTCCACCACCGGCGCGGCGCCCGGGTCGGGCTCGACGTCCAGCTGCTGTCGCGCGCCGGCACGTTCGCCGACCCGTCGCCCGGCTCGGTCACCGATCCGGCGGTGCACCCGCTCGCGGTGGCGGTAGGGGCGGTGCGCGCCGGGCGGTACTGGGAGGGCCCCCCCGAGGCGTACTCGTCGTGGGGGAAGACGCGGATGGGGCTGCCGAAACCCGAGATCATGGGCCCGGACGGGTTGTCGGGCACGGCGTACGGCCCGGTGGCGTTCTACGGCACCAGCGCGAGCACGCCGGTCGTGGCGGGGCTCGTCGCGCTGGTGATGGAAGACGACCCGACGCTCGGCTCGCGCGAGGCGTTCGAGCGGCTGCAGGGCTGGGCCCACCGCCCCTCGCCCCAGCCCGGGGAGCCCCCCGATCTGTACGGCGCGGGGCTGGCCCGGCTGCCCGTGCGCGACCCGAGCGGCGGGGAGTGTGGGCGCCGCCCGCTGTGGATGTGCGTGCTCGCGCCGCTGTGGCTCCGCCGACGCGCCGCTACTGGGTCTTGATCCGCACCGTGGTCGGCTGGCCGGCGGTGAACGTGTGGGTCTCGGTCACGTCGACCCCGAGCCCGGCGTTCTCGACCCGCACCTCGTGCCGCCCCGGGGACACCGCGAACTCCTTGAGCGGCGCCGTCTTCGGCACCTTCTCACCGTCGACGTACACGTTCGCCCAGCCGCCGCCCACCAGCACCACCGACAACGTGGCCGGGGCGCTCACCGCCGACAGGGTCAGCTGGAACTTCTGCGCGCCCTTCTTCACGTCGGTGAGCGTGCCGCTGCGGGTCTCGTACCCCGCGAGCCGCATCTCCACGACGTAGTTCGCGCCGACCTGCCCGTCGCCCCAGCTCACCGGCGCGACCCCGACCTCCTTGCCGTCGACGCTCACCGTGGCCCCCGGAGGGACCGAGCGGAAGTCGACCCGGGGCGGGCCGCTCGCCGTCGGCGGCGCGGGGGGCGCGGCCTTCACCTTCCCCGCTGCGGGCGCCGCTCCGATCCGGTCGAGCTTCTTCGCCAGCTTCACCAGCTTGCCCGCCTCGACGGTGATCGCCTCCTCGACCGGGACGTACCCGTCGGCCTCGAACCGCACCAGGTACGTGCCCGGAGTGAGATCCTCGATCTTCAGGGACGCGCCCTCCCCCTTCGGGGCGCCGTCGATCAGGATCCGGGCGGGCGGCGACACGAACACGTCGAGCCCGGTCGGCCCGTCGACCACCGTGGGCGCCGGCACCTCGGGCGCGGGCGAGGTGATCCCGAACAGCTCGGTGTTGTTCGCGGCGACGTACAACACCCCGACCAGGGCGACGCCGAACATCAGCAACATCCCGAGGCCGATCGCCGCGATCCACGGCACCACGAACCGCACCGCGGTCTGGGTGACCTGGGTCATCGTCAGCTCGGACGCGCTCGCGTCCCAGTCGACCGCCGGCTGCCGCTCTTTGATCTGCAGCGCGATCGCGTTGTTCGACTCGAGGCGGTTCCGCTCGTCCGCCATCTCTTCGGTGAACAGGCCCTGCAGGAACGCGGCGAACTCGTGCCGAAGGGTGTCGGCCGTGTCGGGGTACAAGAACTCCCGCAGCTCGTCGGCCATCTCCTGCGCGGTCTGGTACCGCTCGTCCGCCTCGCGCGACAGCGCCCGCAGACAGATCGCCTCCAACGCGGGCGACAGGCTCGGCTTGAGCGAGCGCGGCGGGACGATGTCCTCCTCGCGGATCCGCTTGAGCGTGGCGATCTCGCTGTCACTCTTGAACAGCCGCTTCTGCACGAGCATCTCGTACAGGATGATCCCCACGCTGAACAGGTCGGACCGGGAGTCGATCTCCTTGCCGCCCGCCTGCTCGGGGCTCATGTACTCGAACTTGCCCTTCAGCATCCCGTCGCGGGTCTGGTACGCGTTGCGCTCGGCCTTCGCGATGCCGAAGTCCGCGACCTTCACCTCGCCCTCGTAGCTGACGAGCACGTTCGACGGCGAGATGTCCCGGTGCACGATCCCGAACGGGTTGCCCCGGATGTCGGCCTTGGTGTGGGCGTACGCGAGGCCCTTACACACCTCGTGGATCAGGAACGCGGCGTACTTCTCGGGGATCCACTGCTTGCGCCTCGACAACTTCCGCAGGAGGTTCCGCAGGTCCTTGCCGTCGACACACTCCATCGCGATGAAGTAGTTCTCGAGGATCTTCCCGAAGTCGAACACCCGCACGATGTTCGGGTGTTGCAGGGCGACCGAGATCTTCGCCTCGTCGACGAACATCCCCACGAAGTCCTGGTTCTCGCCGATGTGCGGCAGGATCCGCTTGATGACGAGGAGGTTCTCGAACCCGCCGTGGGAGTAGGTCTTGGCCTTGAAGATCTCGGCCATCCCCCCGGTCGCGATCTTGTCGACCAGGAAGTACTTCCCGAACGGTTGCGGCGCGAAGTCGGCGGGTTGGGAGCCCGCCGAACGATCGAGTTCTCGACTCGTCACGTGTCTGCCCCCAGACGTCCCTAAGTCTTCGGCGCCCAGTATTCCGACAGATCTTCACACGACCACTGGGTCCGGATCACCTCGGGATCGCCGAACTCCCGGCACGCGCTCCGTGATTCGCCAGGAGCGGACTGGCCTTCGATGCAGGCATCAATCTCTGCGTCCGACACCGGGTAGCCACACTCGGTCGCGTAGTCCGCCATGCGCGTGCAGATGTCCTGGCACGCGTTTCGGCAGGCCCCCCCACCCGTGAGCAGCGCCAGCAACCACAACCTCGTCCACCGCATCGTTCCACCCGCGTCGAACCAGTGTCGGAAGCCCACCTAACCCACCCCCGGAGGGTGGCTGCGGGCTTTACGAGTACAACACCGCCACCGCGACCGCGAGCGCCGCGAGGGCCACCAACCCCCCGGCGACGATCAGCCACGCCACCACGAACCGGGCGTCGATCATCGGCCGCGCGGCGGTCCGCGGGGGCGGCGAGTCGGACCAGTCGTCGTCGCCCGCGTGTACGACCGGCGCGGGACCGAGGTCGAGGTCCTCACTCTGCGGGTCGAGCCGGGCCTTGCGCGACCCGGTGCGGCTCATCGACCCGATCGGGAACGCGTGGGTCGGGTCCTCGAGATCGCGCAACCCCCCGGACCGCGGCGGGTGGTGGATCGGAGGCTGTTTCGGCGGACCGGCCATTCACTCCCACCCGAGGACGTCTCGCAGAGCGTATCGCCCGGCGGGCCGACCCGCGACGAACCGGGCCGCGCGCACCGCCCCCACCGCGAACGTCGCGCGCGAGGTGGCCCGGTGCGACAGCCCGACCCGCTCTCCGTCGGCGAGCAGCCACACGTCGTGGTCTCCGACGATGTCGCCGCCCCGTACCGCGTGGACGCCGATCTCGGACGCCGACCGCTCGCCGGTCACCCCGTCCCGGCCGTACACCCGGCGGGTGCCGGCCCGCGCCGCCTCCGCCGCCGCCACCAGCGCCAGCGCGGTCCCGCTGGGGGCGTCGCGCTTCCGTCGGTGGTGGGTCTCGACCACCTCCACATCGGCGGCCGGCAGCGCGGCCACCGCGCGCCGCACGAGGTCGAGCAACACGGCCACACCGAGGGAGAAGTTCGCCTCGACCAGCAGGGGCCCGCGCGCGGCGTGGGCCTCGACCGCCGCTCGCTGCGCCGGGGTGCCGCCGGTGGTGCCGCTGACCAACGCGCGCGGCCCGAGCCACGGCAGGGCCTGCTCGAGCGCGTCGGGCAACGAGAAGTCGACCACCACCTCGGCGTCGCCGAAGCAGCCCGGGCCGAGCGGCACCACCGGCGCGCCGCCCGGGAGCCGACCCGCGGACCGGCCGACCGCGGCGACGAGCTGCAGGGCGGGGTCACGCGCGATCTCGTCGACCACCAGCCGGCCCATCCGCCCGTTCGCGCCGAGCACCGCGATCCGGGTCACCGGCCGCCCAGCGCGCGGTGCACGAGCTCCCGCGGCGACGGGCCGCCGTACGGGGCGATCGGAAGCCGAACCTCGGGGCCGCACAGGCCGAGCGCGGCGAGCGCGGCCTTGGTGGGCGCGGGCGAGGCGTCGGAGAACAAGAACGTGGCGAGCTCCCACAACTTGCGCAGCTCGGCCGCCGCTTCCACCGGGCGGCCGGCGACGGACAGTTCGTACACCCGCACGGTCTCCGCCGGCGCGACGTTCGACAACACCGACACACAGCCGGTCCCGCCTTGGGCCAACAGCCCGAGGAAGCTGAAGTCGTCGCCCGACAGCACCGCGCGGTCGGTGAGGCCCATCAGGTCGGTGCCGTACCGCAAGTCGCCGGTGGCTTCCTTGACCGCGACCACCCCCGCGGTGTTCGCGAGCTCCGCCAGCAGCGCGGGCTCGAGCCGCTGCGCGGTGCGGCCGGGCACGTGGTACAGCATCACCGGGACCGGCACCGCGGCGACCTCGCGCACGTGCGCCCGCAGCCCAGCCGCGTTCGGCTTGTTGTAGTACGGCAGGACCGCCATCACCGAGTCGACCCCGAGCTCGGCGGCGGCGCGGGCGTTGCGCACGGTGGACCGCGTGTCGTTCGTGCCGACCCCCGCCGACACCGCGACCCGGCCGCGCGGCCCCGGGTGGGACCGGCACAGGGCCACCGCGGTCGACACCAAGGTCGACCACTCGGCCGGGTCGACCGTGGGCATCTCCCCGGTCGTGCCGCACACCACCACGCCGTGGACACCGCCGTCGATCTGACGCTTCAACAGACGCTCGAACGCCGGCAGGTCGAGCGCGCCGTCCGGAAGGAACGGTGTGACCAGCGCGGTGTGGATCCCAATCATGTCGACTCCCGGGCCTGCGGCGCACTAACCCGCGCGCGGGCCCGGCGGGGGTATGCTCGCCCGATGCCTCTGCCGCTCCTCGCCGCGCTCGCGCCTCCGCCCGACGTCGAGCTCGCGCGGATCACGGTGGCGGCCACCGGCGACGTGATGCTGCACGGTCCGGTCAAGCGGGGCGCCGAGCGGCTCGGCCGGCCCGGGAACCACGGCGGGTACGACGTCCCCTGGGGCGAGGTGGCGGGGATCGTGTCCACCGCCGATCTCGCGTTCGCGAACCTCGAGTTCCCGGTCGCCCCCCGCGCGGGCGCCCCGGGCGCCGTCGGCGTGTTCAACGGGCCGCCGGCGGCGCTCGACGCGCTCGCGTCCGCCGGGTTCGACCTGGTGTCGGTCGCGAACAACCACGCGCTCGACCAGGGTCGCCCGGGGCTGGTCGAGACCGTCGAGCACCTCGACCGGGCCGGGCTCGGCTGGGTCGGGGCCGGGCATCGATGCGCAGACGCCGTCTCGGCGCGGATCGTGGACCTGGGCTCCCCTTCGATTCGAACCGCGTGGATCGCGGCGACCGGGGTGCTGAACCTGCCGCAGCGCCGCCGACCCGCCGACCCGTGCGTGGCCGAGATCGACGAGGCCGCGATCCTCGAGGAGGTGGCCCGCGCCCGCCTGCGCGGGGTCGAGCTGGTCGTGGTGTCGCTCCACTGGGGCACCGAGTACGCGCCGGTCCCCGACCCGGCCCAGCGCGCGGCGGCGCAGGCGCTGGTAGACGGTGGCGTGGACGTGATCCTCGGGCACCACCCACACGTGCTCCAGCCGATCGAGTGGGTGCGCGCCGCGGACGGCCGGCGCGCGCTGGTGGCGTACAGCCTGGGGAACTTCGTGTCGAACCAGTCCGCGTGGTACGTCCCGGAGCGGTTCGATCCGACCGACGCGGCCCCGCGTCAAGGGGTGGTGCTGCGGTTCACCGCGACCCGGCGGGTCGTCGGCCGCGGGCGCGCCCAGACCGTCCGGACCGAGGTCGTGGGCGCGTCGGTCGCGCCGCTGTGGACCGAGAACGGCCCGGCGCGCGGGATCCGGGTGGTGCCGCTCGAGCCCCTGCTCGACCGGCTCGACCGCGAGCTGCTGCGGTGCACCGACGACGAGCGATACGAACGGCTCGACCGGGAGCGGATCGAACTCGAGGCCCAGTGGGACGCGATCGTCGCCGCGGTCGGACCGGGGTGGACCCCCGAGCGGTAACGGGTCGGTCACCAAGGGTCCCCGGAGTGGCCCGAGGAGAGGGCCAGGAGGAACACCAAAATGGTCGCGCCCCGCACCACCGACATCGCCCCTGCGCTCGAGCTCGCCTCGTCCGCGTCGTTCCGGGGATCGAGCGAGACCGTGGTGCCCGCGCCTGTTCGCCGGTTCGGCCCGCCGCTCCGGGGCGGCGCAGGCGTCGCTCCCCCGCCCACGCCCACGCCGTTCGAGCGCCTCGCCGCGTGGATGTCGCGCGCGGCCTGACTCAGCCGTACGCCCGCCGATACGGGCCGTCGGTCGCGACCAGCGCGGCGTGGGTCCCGACCGCGGACACCTGGCCCTGGTCCAGCAGCACGACCCGATCGACCCGCGCCAATGTCCCCGGGCGATGGGTGACCAACACCACCGCCAGCTCGGGCAGCTCCCGGTCGAGCGCGTCCCAGAACGCGGACTCGACCCCGGCGTCGAGCGCCGAGGTGGCGTCGTCGAGGATCAGCACCGCAGGCGCGCCGACCAGCGCGCGCGCGATCGCGACCCGCTGCCGCTGCCCGCCCGACAACAAGGTGCCGCCCTCCCCCACCGTGGTGTCGAGGCCGCGCGACAGCTGGCCCAGGTCGCGGTCGAGCTGCGCCACCCGCAGCGCGCGGTCGAACGCGGCCGGCTCGAGCTCTCGGCCGAGCGCCACGTTGTCGCGGACCGTGCCCGAGATCAACGCGGGGTCTTGGGGGACCAGCGCGGTGTGGGCCCCGGGCGGGAGCTCGCGCACCGGCACCCCGCCGAACGACACCTCGCCGGCGGTGGGGGCGCGGATCCCCGCGAGCGCCTCCAGCAGCACGGTCTTGCCGCACCCGACC
>JBEBJC010000522.1:0-5970 GCA_040080105.1 Myxococcota bacterium | reverse complement strand
GCTCGGGTGCCTCGCTCTTGCAGTGCTCGGACCACGGGTGAGCCTCCCCCGCCGGCCCGGTCAGCCCGGTGGGCAGTGTCCCCTCCTCCGACGAGGTCTGAACCTCACAGCCTGCCCAACCGACCCACCCCAGCAGCGACGTGCGCAGCACCCGTCCTCCTTGGTGCGCCGCGAACCCACGGCCACCCTGGACTCTACCCGAGATCGCGCGTGGGGCGCGAGCGCTCGCCGCCCGGCCCGAGCCGACCGAAGACAGGGTATGTCTGCGGGATGTTGTTCACCCTCTGGCTGGCCTGTACCTCGGACGAGACCACCTGTAAGGCCGACCTCGCGCGGATCGAGGTCCACGTCACGGCCCAGGAGACCGGTGAGCCGATCGAGGGCGCGACCGTCGAGCTCGATGGCGAACCGTGTGTGGAGGAAGGGGGAGGGACCTACGTGTGCGACACCGGGGTCCCCGGCGCGCACCAGGTGTTCGCGTACGCGCCCACGGAGTACGCGGCGCAGACCGTGCCGTTCGAGCTCCCCGAGTACTCGTGCTCGATCGAGCGGACCGTCGACGTGGTGTTGTTGCCCGCGATGGCCTGAAGGCGGCGGTCACGGCAGGTCGTAGGTGACCGTCACCGCCGCGGTGATCACCTCGCCCTCCGCGCGCACCCCGGCGCCCGGCCCGGCGGTGTAGCTGCCGGGGGGCGCCGGGGCGTCGTCGCGGATCCGCTTCACCTTGCCGAGCGGCACGCCGAGCGCGGCCGCGACCGCGGTCGCCCGGGCCCGCGCGTCGGCGGCCGCGCGTCGGCGTGCCTCCGTGCGGAGGGACTCGAGGTCCGAGGTGCGGAACGCAGCGCTCACCTGGGTCGCGCCGTGGGACGCCGCCGCCTCGAGCAACACCGGGAGGGCGTCGAAGTCGTGGGTGGTGACCGTGAGCGCGACGGCCGCCTCGTAGCCGCGGACCCGCGTGCGCCCGGTGCGGGCGTCCACCGTCTCGACCACCGGCCGCAGCGACACCGGCGACACCGAGACCTCGGCCCCGGTCAACGCGACGAGCAGCGCCTGCTGGCGCTCGCGCAGCCGCGCGGTCGCCTCTGCCGGCCGCGCGGCCTCCACCGACAAGGTCGCGCGCAGGTCGGCGCAGTCGGGCGCGGCCTCCACCGCCGCGGTGCCGGTCACCACGTACTCGGACGGGTCGGCCGCGGCCGGGGTCACGGTGATCGGGAACTCGGGGGTCTCACACGCGACGGTCATCCACCACATCGGTCCTCCAGCGGTGCGGGGTTCGACCCCGGGCCCCGCCGGTCGGCCCGCGCCGCGGCGCACGTTTACCGAGGGGTTACGCGCGGCGACTCGGGTGTTACCCGCGCTCCACGACCAGGAGCGACGACATGCAGCGAGTCCACATCTACCTCAACTTCCCGGGCACCACCGAGGCCGCCCTCACGTTCTACGCAGAGGTGTTCGGCACTCGGCTCTCGTCGAAGCAGACGTTCGGCGAGACCCCGTGGATGGGGCCAGTCCCCGACCACGCCCGAGACAAGATCATGCACGCCGAGCTCCCGATCACCGACCAGGTCCACCTGATGGCGAGCGACGTGGTGGAGGGCCTGAGCCCGGGGGTGTTCGTGCGGGGCAACGATCTGCACGTCTTGCTCGTCGCGGCCGACAAGGCGGAGGCGGACCGCGCGTTCGCTCGGCTGTCGGACGGGGGGCGGGTCGCGATGCCGCTCGGCAACGCGCCGTGGGGCCCGTACTTCGGGATGTGCGTGGACCGGTTCGGGGTGCAGTGGATGGTGAGCCTTCCCGGCCCCGCCTGACCCCTCGCCGGTCGTCAGTCGCAGGTGGTGAAGCACGGCGGGGTGTGACTCACGTCGAACACCAACTGGTACCGGTAGGCGCTGTCGTCGTCGGCCACCGTCGGGTCGTCGGTGAACACCCAGGTGGCCCTCGCCCGCGGCCGGTCGAGCGGCAACCCGGCGAGCGCGCGCCCGCTCGTGGTGCCCAGCCCGGCCGCCGGGTGCGGCTCGGCGAACAGGAAGTCGCCCTGCTCGGGGTCCCCGTCCTCGTCGTCGTCCTCGACCATCAGCAGCGGCAGCTCCTCGGTGAGCCGCCGGCTCCCGAGCACGGCCGCGGGCCACGCGCCGCCCCCGTCCTCGACCTCGTCGATCGGCGGCAGCGACACGAACTGCGACACGTAGCCGTGTACGGTGTCACCGGTGACCGCGTCGTGGAACGGCGCGGCAGGGGAGGGCTCGAGGTAGATCCACAGCTCGTCGTGGGCGCTCGCGTCGTCCTCCTGCAGCACGCTGATCGTGAGCGGGGTGAAGTACGTCAGGTTCGTCCGGTGCATCACCCGCACGGTCCCGCCCCACCCGAGGTCGCCCGGATCGCGGGTCACCCGCAGCAGGTGGTTGGCGAAGCTCGGCTTGCCGCTGGGGTTGCCGCGGATCTTGTCCGCCCGCCGCACCAGCCGGTCGGGGTCGAGCGCGAGGTCGGTCCACGCGGCCCCGGGCAGCGGCAGGGCCCCGGCCAGGTCGAGCGCGTCGAACTGGAGCTTCGGCAACGGGCTCGTCCCGTCCCCCCCGACCTCGAACTCGTGGAACGTCGGCGTGCCCTGCGCGTCCGGGTCGTCGGCGTAGAACTCGAAGTACATCGCGTCCTCCGGGTTCACCGGGGTCCCGGCGGGCCACTCGACCTCGAGCGGCGCCGCGGTCTCCCCCGCGGTCAGGATGCAGGGCTCGAGCGGGCTCTTGCACTGGTGCTCGCGCACCGACACCGTGTAGGTCGGCGTCGCGCTGCGGTCGTGGTCACGGAACCCCGGCACGACCGCGAACGTGCGCACGTAGTACGGCGGGGAGCTCAGCAGGTACACGAACCCGCCTCCGTCCAGGTCGGACGCGCGCCGTGGCTCGATCGGGCGCGACAGGTCGGTCGAGGCGTACACGTCGGCGGCCACCGCGGAGGTCCCGGTGCGCACGGTGTACGTGCCGGGCTCGGCGTCGACCCGGGTCCACTGCACCTGGCCGGGGGTGGTGATCGCGAGCGGGACCGCGGCGGTGCCGGACGCGGGCACGGTGACCCGCGCCGCGTCGGACGGGGTGGCGTTCGCCACGGTCCGATCCCCGGGCAGCAGCAGGTCGACCCCCACCGGCAGGTGGTCGGACAGGTTGCCGGTGCGCCCCGCGAGGGCCCACGCGATCGTCAGGTGCTGCGGGACCATCGCGTCGAACAGCCCGGGGCCGACCGGTCCGCGCACGGCCACGTAGTCGAGCCGCTGCCCGAGCCAGTCGAGCGACCGGTCGGCCAGGTCGGTGGTGAACGGGAACGTCGAGGTCCGGCCGAGGTCGTCCGGGCTGGTGGTGAACGCCCACGCGTCGACCATCACCCGGCCTTCGGCCTCACACGTCGGCAGGTCGAGCGACGCGCAGCCGGAGAACGCGACCTGGCTGCTCCACGAGAACGCGTCGTCCCACTCGGCGTCGAGGCAGGTCGAGCCCTGCTGGTGGTGCGGGTTCCCGTCGATGTTCAGGTCCCCCAGCAGCACCACGTTCGCGTCGAGCGGGTCCCCCTCGACCTCGGCGGTCGCGTCCCCGACGAGCTTGGCGACCCGCTCGAGCGCGTCCCGGCGCTCGGCGGCCTTCGCACACGGCACGAGCTCGGGGGCGCCGACCACCTCTCCGATCGCCGGGTCGCCGGGGTACGAGGCGCGGAAGTGGGAGAACGCGACCAGCAGGGACTCGTCGAACGGGAGCTCGACCCGGACCAACCCGGCCCCCTTCGACGCGACGCAGTCGGACTGGGTGTCGCCGGTCGCGCAGTCGAACTCGGTGAACCCGAGCAGCCCGTCCGAGCAGGACGACACGCTGCCGGCCTGGCCGAGCTCGACGTCGCCACACTCGTAGACGTGGTCGTCGTCCAGCGTGAGCTTCGCGAACGGGTGGCGCGAGAACAACATCAGCCCGGAGTCGGTCAGGTCCCAGTCGTTGCCGATGTACGAGACGTAGTACGGGAACGTGGGCGCGAGCGCGAGCACGAACTGCTTGCGCGCGTCCTCGTCGAACACCTCCTGCAGCGCGACGATCTCGAGGTCCTGGGCCGCGATCCTCCGCGAGAGCTCCTGCGCCCGCTCGACGTTGGTGAGCGGCTGGCCGTCGTCGCTGTGGAACTTGCCGTCGGTGCTGGCGGGGAACGGGAGCATCTGGACGTTGTAGGTGGCGATGTGGACGTTGCGGGCGGTCTGGGCACCGGCGTCCTGCAGGGACGCCAACGCGAGCGCGAGGGGCACGGGAACCTCCTGCGCACAGGTACGCCCGCCCTGCGCTCGCCACCGTCATCAAACCATCACCACTGCCGCGGCGTGCTCAGGGAGCGCCGCCGGGAACACGCAGGTCGAGCGTGCCCGAGACCCAGGAAGTTGGCGGTCGCTACGAACGCTCCAGCGGCAGGCAGTAGTGGAACCGGGAGTCCGGGTCGGTGGGGTGGTACGCGGCGCCGTACACCTCGAGGTCCGGGCCTCCTGTGTGGCGGCGCCCCGATTGGGGCAACCACGTCCCGTACGCGTAGCTGACGGTCCGGTCGACCTCCGCGGCGGGTCCGTGGTGCTCGAACCGCGCCCAGGTGGCCTCCGGCACCTCCACCGTGACCATCCCGGGCGGGACGGCTCCGACGGCGCTCACCTCGACCGCGGCGAAGTAGTCCAGCTGCTCGGTGTCTGCCGGGACGATCACGCCGTAGCACTCGACCGACCGGTTCGGGATCTCCGACAGCCGCGGGAGCAGCGCGCCCCACAGGGCCGGGAGCTTCCGACCGAGGTTGCTCTTGTCCGAGTCGACCCCGTAGAACTGGGTGGTGAGTCCGACCAGCAGCCCCGCAGGCCGGTACACCTCCTCCGGGGTGAGCGACACGCCGCGCTGGAGGTGCCGCAGGTACGCCTCGTCCAGCTCGAGCTTCTTCAGGAACCGGCCGCCGCTGCCTTGCGCGCGGTACTGGCGCGGCGTGACCCGGAACGCGCGCTTGAACGCCCGCGCGAACGCCTCTTGTGAGCCGAACCCGGCGGACAACGCGACGTCCAGCACCGGGTCGTCGGTCGCGCTCAGCTGCTCCAGCGCTCCGCTCAACCGGCGGGCGCGGATGTAGGTCCCGAGCGTCTCTCCGGTCAGAGATCGGAACAGGCGCTGGAAGTGCCACTGGCTCATCCCGGCCGCCCGGGCGACCTGGGCCAGGCGGATCGGGCGGTCGAGCCTGGACTCGACGTAGTCGACCCCGTTCCGGATCCGGTCGAGGTAGTAGCTCAATCGGCGCCCGGCGGGTCGTAGAACCCGGTCATCTGCACCAGCTGGCCCCCTTCGTCGTACGCCCCGTGGCTGACGCCGTCGCCGAGGATCTCCGAGTCCGGCCCGCGCATCGTCCACCGCGCCGCGCTCTGCTGGTGGTGCGCGAAGAACTGCTCGGTCACGAAGTGGCCTCCGGGTACCTGGCGATGGAACGCGAGCATGTACTCGATGAGCGCGCCGTGCCCGTGAAGCCGAGCCGACGGATCGGTGTACACGCACGCGGGGGACACGGCCTCGAGCAGCAACGCCCGCTTCTCCTCCAGGGTCGGCGCCCTCCACGCCGCCACGTATCGCTCCCACACCTGCTGGTTGGTCTTCACTCGCCCTCCTTGGATGGAGGAGCGTACCGGCGCCGGCCGATCGCGATCTGACCGCGCGTGCGATCCGTACCGTGACGGGTCGGTTGCGGTCCCCACCGGGCGGTGACCGGACCGCCTCGGGTTCGGTACGGGGATGGGCGGGCGCCGAGCCGGGCGTGCGCGTCGCCGACGCCCCAGCCGCGGAGGGACGGGGGCCCGAGTCGTTCACCAACCCTCACCTCGGCGGCGCCCCCGCGACACCCCCGGCACATAACCGGACGGTCCGAGGACACCCCGATGTGCACCCCCAGCCTGCTCGTGTTGCTCGCCCTGTCGCTGCCGTCGTT
>JBEBJC010000521.1:0-5983 GCA_040080105.1 Myxococcota bacterium | reverse complement strand
GGTGGAGCCCGCCACCGCCACCGCCTCGGCGTGGGCGGCGTCGAGCCGCGCCCCGGCGAGGTGGTACGCCCGCAGACGCAGCTCGGCCGCGGTGCGCTTGGCCGCCTCCCAGGCGGCGCGCCGCGCCTCGGCCGGGTCGGCGAACCCGTGCCCGCGCAGGCGCTCGCCGATCGCCGCCTCGGCCTCCGCCCGCGCCGCCGCTGCGGCGATCGCTGCTGCCTCCGCCGCGTCGCGGTCCGCCGCCGCCCGCGCGCGCGCTTCGACCGCCCGATCCCGGCGGACGCTGGCACCGTCCACCGCCGCCGTCCACTGGTCCACCCGGGCCTTCCACTCGTCGCGCTCGACCCGCGGGTCGGGGTGGGCGGTCACCGCTCGGATCTGCTCGTCGGCGGTGGCGACCTCGGCGTCGGCTTCGGCCGCGCCCTGGGCCTCGCGGTCGGCGCTCCCCGCCGCTGCCGTCGCTGCGGCCTCGGCCGCCGCGAGCTCGGCCCGCCGCGCGGCGGCCTCCGCCTCCCACCGCTGTGCCTCCCGCTCGGCCTTCGCGTGGGCCTCGGCCAGGGCGCCGACCCGGCGGAGCTCGGCGACCACCCGCCCCTCCACCGGTCCGTCGCCGGGGAAGCCCCCGAGCGCCGCCTCGAGCGCCGCCAACCGAGCACAAGCGGCGACCCGCGACTCCTCGGCGAGCCGCGCGGTGTCGGCCGCGCCCTCCGCGGCCCCGCGTGCCCGGGTGAGCGCCTGCAGCGCCGCAGCCGACCCGCTCCGCGCCGCTCGGTCCTCCCGCTCGGCCAGCGCGAGCTCGGCCTCGGCGGCCGAGGTGTCGGGCGCGGCCCCGCCCGCCGGAACCTCGGCCACCCGCTGCGCGCACACCGGGCACGGCTCGCCCTCGACCAGCTGGTGCCGCAGGGTCGAGGCGGTGTGCGCCGCCCGCGCGGCGTGGACCGCCCGCTGGGCCGCGGCGACCCGCTGCTCGGCGTCCGCCACCACGTCGGACGCCGCGGCGGCCGCGGGTTCTGCCGCCGCGGCCGCGTGGGCAGCCTCCGCAGCGGCGAGCCCGAGTCGGGTCGCGTCGGTCGCGAGGCGCGCGGCCTCCGCCCGCGCGGCCCCGGCCGCCGCCGCGGGTGCGCGCAGCGCCTCGAGCCGCGCCCACTCCGCCGGATCGAACGGCACCGGCGCCCACCCCGCTCGCTCGCGCTCGAGCCGGGTGAGCTCGTCCCCCGCCGCCGTCGCGCGCGCGGCGTGGGCTGCCGCGTCCGACCGCAGCTGTCGCTCGTGGCTCCGGTGCGCGCCGGCCCGCTTGCGCGCCGACTCGCGCGCGGTCACCGCCCCGAGGACCTCGGTGAGCGCCTCGATCCGCCCCCGCGCGGCCGGCGCCCCGCTCGCGTCCGCGGCCGCGCGGTCGTACGCCGCCACCGCCTCCTCCTCCTCCCGCTCGACCTGCTGCCGGCGGGTGTGCGCGGCTCCTAGGGCCGACGCGAGCCGGGCCTCGTCCCGCGCGAGCGCGTCGAGCGCGTCGAGCCCGGGGGTGAGCTCCGCCGCGAGCCGCGACCGGTCGAGCCCCGCAGCCAGCGCCGCGAGCTCGTCCACTGCGGCGAGGTGGGCTGCCCGATCGCGCTCCACCCGGTCGAGGGTGTCCCACGCCACCCGCCGGCGCTCCCGCTCGGCCAGGTCCGCCGCCGCTCGCTCGCGCTCCGCGACGGCTCGCTCCACCGCGTCCGCCGCGTTCGCCGCGTCCGCCACCGCCTCCGCCACCGCGTCCTCGGACGCAGCCCCGAGCTCCGTCCGCCGCTGGTCGAGCCAGTCGAGCCGTCCCTTGCGCGCCGCGAGCCCGGCCGTCGCCGCCTGCTGCATCCGGTCGTACACCTGCAGCCGCAGCAGCTCGGTCAAGATCTCCTGCTGCTTCGACGGCGGGCTGCGGAGGAACACGTCGAACCGCCCCTGGGGCAGCACCACCGCGCGCAGGAACGCGTCGCTGCCGAGCCCGAGGGTGGCGGCGATCCGCTCGTCGACCTCGCGCACGCCTTCGGCCACCGCGCGGACCCCGTCCGCGTCGATCCGCTCGAGCTGCGCCGCCGTCGCCCCACCGCGGCGCAACCGGCGGCCGACACGCCACCGCTGCCCGCCGACCTCGTAGTCGAACACCACCCCGCCGCGGTCGGCGCCGAGCGAGATCAGCTCCGACAGGCCGTGCTTGCCCATCCGCGGGACCTGGCCGTACAGCGCGAGCACCATCGCGTCGAGCAGGCTCGACTTGCCGGCGCCGGTCGGTCCGGAGATCGCGAACAACGACAGCCCGTCGAACTCGACCTGCTGCCGCTCGCGGAAGCAGGTGATCCCCTCGAGCTCGAGGCGGACGGGTCTCATGGGGCCTCCAGCGCGGTGGCGTACAGCTCGTCGAACAGGGCGCACAGCGCGGGGTCGGGGTCACGGCCGTGGGCGTGGGCGACGTACGCGCGGTACGCCGCCAGCGGGGACTGGGCGGCGCGCTCGACCACCGGCTCCGCGACGGGCTCCGCGCGCTCGAGGTCGACCGCGACCGCGGTGGGGACGGCCTGGCGGACCTTCCGCGCCACGTCGGGCGCGCTCTCCGACGCCGGCAGCACCACCTTGACCCACGCGTGCGCGAGCGCCGAGGCGCGGGACGAGACCTCGGCCACCGTCCCCCGCACCACGATCAGGGGCCGCCCGCCCTCGTACGGCACGCGCGAGATCCGGGCCGGCGCCCCCGCCACCGCGTCGATCACCACGAACGACTTGTCCTGTCCGGCCTCGCCGAAGTCGAGCTGCAGCGGCGACCCGGCGTACGCGGTCGGCGCGGGCGCCACCAGCTCCTGCGGGCGGTGGATGTGGCCGAGCGCGACGTAGTGCGCCGTCGCCGGCAGCGACTGGACGGTGGCGGCCCAGTCGTCGCCGAGGTGCACCCGCCGCTCCGACCCGCCGATGAACGCCCCGTCGAGGTGGGTGTGGGCGCACACCAGGTTCACCGAGTCCGCGCCGAACCCGGCCGACAGGTCGGCGAGGACCCGCGCGAGGCCGTCGGCGTACTTCAGCGCCGCCGCCCCCGGGTCGGCCACCAGCCCCGCCGCGTCGACCCACAGCCGCGTCGGGGCGAACGGCAGCGCCGCCACCCGCGCGCGCTCGCCCGACCGGGTCTCGATCGTCAGCAGCCCGCCGCGGCTGCGGGACCGCGGGGTGCCCACCGCGGTGACGCCCACCAGCTCCGCCAGCGTGCCCCACGCCTCGAGCCGGGTCGGGTGGTCGTGGTTGCCGGCGATCACCACCGTGCGGGCGCCGGTCGCGCCCACCCGCTTGAGGAACCGGAACACCACCCCTTCGGCGCGCGGGGGCGGCGAGCCGGTGTCGAACACGTCGCCCGTGACCAGCAGCAGGTCGACGTCGTGCCGCTCGACGTACGCCGCGAGCCCGTCGAGCGCGCGCTCGAGCTCGGGCAATCGATCGACGCCCTTCCACTGGCGCCCCGCGTGCCAGTCGCTGGTGTGCACGATCCGCATCAGTCCACCTCCAGCCGGTCGAACAGCGCGGGCTGGACCGGCGCGACCTCCGCCTCCGACCGGCGGGTCGCCCAGGCGGGGAACGGGAACGTGACCAGGACCGGGCTCGGCCACTCCGGCTGGGACAGGATCATCGTGCCCGGTCGCAAGATCGCGGCCCGATCGCGCGCGGGCCCGCCGAGCCAGCCGTACTCGGCGCGCCCGGCCTCCGCCGCGTCGAGCCGGCCCACCACCCGGACCGCCGCGTTCGCCACCACCCGGCGCTCGACCTCGCTCGCCGTCTGTTGGGCGCCCACCAGCACCACCCCGAGCGAGCGCCCGCGCTCCGCCACGTCGAGCAGCACGTCTTGGATCGGCGACCAGCCGGTGCGCGGGGCGTACTTGTTGAGCTCGTCGAGCACGATCAGCACGAGCGGCTTGCTGGTGCCGGCGCGCTCCTTCTCCTCGAGCAGCTTCTTCAGCAACACACCCACGACGAACATCTGCGCGGTGGAGTGCAGCGTGTGCAGGTCGACCACCGTGACCTGGGCGCCGCGCCAGCCGGGCTCCTTGCCCACCGCGTCGGCGTCGCCGCGCACCAGGTGTCCGAGGTGCTGGGCGGCGTACTGCAGGCGGCGGCGGAACGCGTCGCGGGTGCCCGGGGCGACCGCCGGGCACATCGCGTCGAGCTCGAGGTCGAGCGCGTCGACCAGCTGCTGGAACGAGGTGACGCGGTGTCCGCGGAGGTCGATGCCCGGGTCGGCCGGGTCGCCGGTGCGCGCGCAGGACAAGAGCTCGCGCTCGACCCGCGAGATCACGAACGACAGCTGGGCGCGGGCGTCCTCGGCGTCGGCGAACGCGAACCGGAGCAGCCCGTCGAGCGCCAGGCGGCGGACCGTCCACACGTACGGCGCGACCCCGTGGTGGCGGCCGCCGGTGTCGGGGACCAGCGTGTCCGAGTGCTTGCGCGGGGGCGCGAACAGGCCCACGCTGCGGAACGGCCCGACCGGCAGCCCGAGCTTGTCGTACCGCGCCCGGTCGCGCTCGGGCAGCGCCCGGTTCGGGTGGTCGAGCCACAGCAGGTCTTCGCCCTTCACGTTGAACACGACCGCCTTGGTGTTCGTGGCGTCGGCGCCGAGCACGTCGGAGTGGAACAGCGCGTACAGCAGGAACGTCGCGTACGACGTCTTGGTGGCCACGCCCGACACCCCCGAGATCGAGGCGTGAGCGCCGCGCGTGCCGTCGAGGAACTCGAGGTCGAGGTACACCGGCCGCTCGTCTGCGCGGGTGAGCCCGGCGGGGAGCTTCTTCACCATCTGGTCGAACCCGAGGGCGCGGTCGTAGGTGTCGCCCCGGACCGGCCACGCCGGGTCACCGGGCTGTGGCGGCGCGTACAGCTCGGGCTCGATCCGGGTGACCGCGACGTGCGCCGCGTACGAGGTGTCGACCGGCAGCGTGCCCGCCGCGACCCGGAACGCGTCGGAGTCGTAGGTCGAGCCTTCGAACCGCTTGCGCACCTGGTCGACCTGGCCGAAGTACGACACCGCGCGCCCGTCGGCGAGCACCGCGCGGACCTCGACCCAGTCGTCGACCTGGACCACCCGCCCCGGGGCGACGCCGATCCACAGGTCGAGCGGCGTGGCGTCGTGGGAGCCGAGCACGACGCCCAGCGGCTGTTCAGCGTCCATCGGCGACCTCCTGTGCGTGGAGCAAGCTCGCGACCCGGCGCGACACGAGGTCGACCGGCCCGAGCGCGTGGCGGAGCGCCGCCTCGAGGGCCCCGATCGGGAGCAGGTTCTGCGGTGCGCGCGGGTCGAGCCCGCGGCGTCCGGCGAACGCGGGGAGCCAGCCCGCGGTGGCGTCGGCCCGGGCGACTGCCGCGTCGAGCCCGACCCCGTCGCCGACCTCGAGCCGGACGAGGCCGGTCAGGTCGGCGTCTCCGGGGCGTCGGTCGACGAGGCGCAGGTACCACGCGAACCGGGCCCACGCGCCGGCGAGGGCGAACAGGGGCGTGCGGCCGCCCACCGGCAGCGCGCCGAGCACGGGCAGCAGCTCGGGCGGGAGGTACAGCCGGACGATCCGCTTCACCAGCCCCACCGCCCGGCCCTGGTCGCGGGTCTGCAGCGGCCCGTCGGTGACCACGAGCCCGGAGTCCGACTCGGCGAGGGCTTCGGCCAGCACCGCCTCGGCCGCGCGCATCCGATGTTGGATCCGGTCGGCCGGGGCGTCGGGCCCGTCGTCGGCGACGCTGTCGGGGAGGTACACCGCGGCGGGGTGGACCGCGATCGGGTCGACCAGGCGCTCGCCGCTGCCGAGGACCGCGAGCCGACCGAGCGTGGGTGGGAGCAGGCGGGCGGTGGCGCCGTCGACCCGGACCGCGCCGACCGCGTACGCGCCGAGCACGCCGTGGGCGAGGCGGTCGGCGCGCCGGGCGACCACGCGGACCTCGACCCGGCGGACCCCGTCGACGAACCACAGGGGGTCGGGTCGGGGGC
>JBEBJC010000520.1:0-5986 GCA_040080105.1 Myxococcota bacterium | reverse complement strand
GTCCGGGGCCTTCGGGGGAGGGGGAGCGACGGCGCCCGGCGCGAGCAAACCGTACAGCACGAAGGTGATCCCGTCGGTCATCAGCCGCTCGCGGTCGGGTCGGATGCCGATCGCCGACTGGCCGGACATCCCGTCGATCAGCGCCTTCAACATCTCGGCCATCGACTGGGGGTCACCCTGGCGGAACGCGCCCTCCGCCATGCCCTGGGCGAGCACGCGCGCCACCGCGTCGACGAACTGCTGGTGCACCGCCTGGCACTCCTCGCGGATCTCCTCGTCGCGGATGCCCTGCTCGCACATCATCAGGAAGAACCGGGGGGGCGTCTTCAGGCCGGCGAAGTAGTCGAGGTACTTCTGGCCGAGATCGAGCAGCTTCACCGCGGCGGGGCGCTGATCGTTCTCGGCGACCTCGAGGAACCCGTAGGTCTTCTCGTGCTCCTCTTGCACCAACGCCATGAACAGGTCGCGCTTCGACGGGAAGTAGAAGTACACCGCCCCCTTCGACAGGCCGGCGCGCGCCGATACGTCCTCGACGCGGGCCGCGAGGTACCCCTTCTCGATGAACACCGCGCGCGCCGCCCTGAGGATCTGGCTCTTGCGCTCGGTCTCGGACAGGTGCTTGGTCATCGGAACCCTGCGCTCGGCTCGGCGGGAGAAGGTATCTGCGCGGCGGGCTCGTGCCCACCCGCCGAGCGCAACGCGGCGTCCAGCGCGGGGACCCGGGCCCGCGCCGCCCACAACACCGAGGCCCCCTCCGGGAAGTGCGTGTGTTGGTCGTCCGGCCGCGGGTCGGCCGCCGGGAACCTCGAGGCGTCGACGCTCGCGGGGAAGTACAGCGTGGGCCCCCCGGGGAGCACCAAGCCCAGCAGCGGGATCTGCACCTCCACCGGCTCCCGATCGCGGGCGAACAACGCCGCAGGGCGCGTGCGCGTGACCAGGGTGCTCCCTTCGAGCGCGCCCTCGTGGACCGAGCCGCCGACCGTCCAGGTCCACCGCTCGCCGTCCACCACCAGCCAGCCCCCCGGCTCCCCCAGCTGGAACCCGTACGGGTCGAGCGGAGGGGCGACCCCGGCATAGGTGCGGGCCCCCACCCGGGCGCGGGCGGGCGGGTCGACCCGCGACACGATCGCCGCGAGCACGTCGGGCCGCTCGAACCGCTGGCGGCCGATCCCGTCCAGCGGCGCGACCGCGTGCACCGCCGGCAGCGGCCCCCCGGTCCCGCCGACCCACGCGTCGATCTGGTGCAGGCCGACCGCGTCGGTGGTCGCGGCGAGGAACCGGAGCGCGAGCACCGGTCCGCCGGCGTCGGCGAGCATCAGCACCGACTCGGTGCCCTCGCGCACCCGGTGCTCGGTCACCGTGGCCACCGTGATCGTGCCGAGGTCTACCGTGAGCTCCTGGGCGCGCACCGAGTCGGCCAGGGACAAGTGAGGGCCGGCCAGCGTGAGGCGGCTCGCCGGATCGCGCCGGGGGCCGAGGATCCACTCGTGGGTCACGACCGCCCACGCCGCCGGGATCGGCAGCCACCACCACAGGTCGAACCACCACAGCGCGAGGGTGATCGGGCCGACGATCAGCGCGAGGCCGGTGCGCAGCGCCCGGGCCATCGCGACCTCGACCGGCACCGGCGCCCCGTGGGCCACCCACTCATCCACCGGCCACCTCCCGCGCTCGTGCCAGCTCGGCCGGGCTCACCCCGCAGCAGCCGCCGACCCACGCGCACCGGGCCGCGAGCGCGGCGAGCACCTGCACGGCGCCGGGGCCTCCGGCGGGCTTGGCCCACAACGGGACCGTGGGGACGGGGTCGAGGCGCGTCACCGCGTCCCACACGTCCGACGGCGCCGCGCCGCAGTTGAACCCCACCACGTCCGCGCCGGCGTCCACCAGCGGGCCCAGCCGAGCCCGCGGCCCCGGGACCAGCGAGGCGATCACCGGGTGGCGCGTCCGCCGCCGCACACACTCGACCGCGCGGGCGGCCTCGAGCGGGTCGACGAACGTCTCGAGCACGTAGCCGTCGACCTGGTCGTCGAACCGCTCCACGAACGCGGCGCGGGCCCGGTCGTCGCCGGGTCCGAGGCTCGCGTACACCGCGGCGCCGCCCGCCGCCGACCGGGTGAGGGACAACGCGCGTTCGGCGAGGTCGGGATCGGGGAACGTGGTGAACGTCCCGGCGAGCAACAGCTCGGCTCCCGCCGCTCGAAACGCTCGGTGCACCGCGGCGATCGCCTCGGGTCGGTCCACCAGCCACCGGTCGAGCGCGGTGTACGGCGGGAGCCCGTGCTCCGCCTGCAGCGTGGTCGCGAGGCCGCCGTCGGACCAGCGCGCGCCGATCAGTTCACCCAATCGTCTCTCTGGGGGCCTTGGCCACGCGAGCCCTTGCCGCCTTCGAGGACTCGGATCTTCAGCTCGCGCTCGACCTTCCCCGCCTTCTTCAGCAGCTGCCGCTTGCGCGCCCCCGGGCCGATCCCGTGCCACCAGCCGAACACCCCGAGCCACACCCCCAGCCCCTCCCACGTCGGCAGTGTGTGCTCGGCGAGGATCAGCAGCAGGGCCACGCCCAGGCTCCCCCACAGGACCCACCGCGCCTGCACCGGAAAGAACAGCAGCAGCAACGTGTCGTTCGGGCGCGCGATCCCGTACACCGCGGGCAGCGCGTACACGAGCGGCGCCCACCCGAGCGCGGGGCGCGCGGCGGTCAGCCCCGCCGCGTCGGCGAGCAACCCCACCACGATCCCGACGGCCGCGCCGCTCGCCACCGCCGCGCCGAGCTGGCGGGTGGTCACCGCGCGCTCGACCATCGGGAGGAAGAAGTACAACATCACCAACGACAACACCACCGAGCTGACCGAGCCGCCCGAGTTCCCCTGCACCAGGAAGTGCGACAGCGGCTGCCACGGCTGGAACGCGCCGCCGAAGTTGAACCACGGCACGAGCTCGTAGATCGGGGCGCCGGTGAGCGCGAGCAGCAGCTCCACCACGTACGCCACCAGCAGCGCGATCAACAGGTTCTTGTGCCACCGCTCGAGGGACGGCATCGCGAACTGCACGTCGGGGAACTGTCGCGCCATGCTCGACTCCGATGGGTGCGGAGTAACGAGACCGAGATGGTGGTACAACGGAAAGGCATGGCACGTCGAACGCCCCCGCCAGAGCTGTTCCTCCGTTCGGTCAAAGGTGAGTCCGAACCTTCCGAGTTCAAGCTGGACCTGAACCGGATGGTGTCGATAGGCCGCACCGGGAACGTCAAGATCCACGATCCGTTGGTGTCGATCCACCACGCAAAAGTGTACTACGACGCCGAAGAACGCAGCTACATCGTCGAGGACCTGTCGTCGGCGAACGGGACGATGGTGAACGGCGAGACCATCCGGGGCGAGGCTCGGATGATCAGCGTGGGCACCGACCTCCGCATCGGTGACACCGTGCTGCGGGTGGAGCAGCCTCGGACGGTCCTGGCGGTGATCCGTCCGCTGTTCCTCGCCGGCCTGCTGCTGGTGGTGTCGGTGTCGGTGTGCGGGCTGTTGGTGCGGCAGTGTCCGGCCGATCCGCTGCCACAGGAGGGCGAGCTCGTCGACCTCGGCAAGGTGGGGCTCACGATCCCGAACTACGGCCCGGTGACCAAGCTGGACAAGGACCTCGAGTTCCTGTGGGACCACGGGTTCGGGTTCACGTTCACCAGCTCCCACGTGGCGACGGTCAGCGACGGGTACCAGGTGCTGTTCCTGGGAGATCAGGAGCGGCAGCGGGTGCTCGCGATCACGGTCGACGAGAACCGCCGGTGGCGGCTGCGCGGCGATCTGCCCCGGGGTGAGGTCCGAGACGACGAGGTCGGTGCGGGCGGCTTCCCGCCGTACGCCGCCGTCGGGCGTCGGTGGGAGTACGACACCGAGCGGGGGCAGTACGTCCCCGCCAGCCCCGCCCAGCTGGTGGTGTGGTACCGCGAGATCCCACCCGAGGCGCCGGTCGAGGTGGGGAAGTGGTCTCCACCGCAGCCCCTGGGCCCGATCCAGGTCGGGCAGTTCGTCACCTCCGGGCGGCGGGAGCAGCTGTCGCTGTTCCTCAGTGAACGCCGCTTGTACCGCGCGATCCGGTACCTGGTGTGCGAGAAGGGGTTCGAGGGGATCAAGGCCCAGGCGCTCGACGCGTACGGCTCGCTGGTGGAGTTCCAGCCGGCGTGTATCGGTAAGCTCCGGCTCGACGGGCTGTCGTTCGACGCCGAGCTGGTCGGTCTCGCGCTCGACCCGGTCGGTCGCCAGGCGCTGATCGACGACGTGACCACCTACTACGCGGGAGATCCGTTCGGGCTGTTCCTGTCCGAGGCCGATCGGGCCGAGTTCATCGCCCCGCTGGCGCGCGACCCCGGCCCGGAGCAGGGGGCGGTGAAGCTGGTGGTGGTGTCCGACCTGATCGAGGCGCCGTTCGACCCGTACCCGAGCGGAGATCTGGTGATGGAGGGGCCCCACGCGCTGCGGCCCGACGGCAAGGCCACCTCGCGCGAGGCGGCGCCCGTGGCCCACACCGAGCGCTTGCCTTTCCCGGGCGAGCAGGGGCGCACGGCGACGGTCGCGACCCGCGACTGCGAGCGGCTCGAGATCGCGATGAACGGCATCGTGCCCCGGTCCGCCTCGAGCTTCGCGACGGTGTCGATCACCGGCTGCGACGCGCCGCGCGCCGTGCTCACGGTCCCGTACGCCGCGGGGGTGTACGCGAAGGTCGACCCGCAGGGGACGGACGTGGCGGTGCGGGTCGAGGTCGACAGCGTGGGCCGGGTGCGGACCGCGCTGATCTCGTGGCGGGAGTGACCGCTCCCGCCTCGCCGTGGCTGCTACAGGTTCACCTGGGGGCGGATCTGCGCCCACACCCGGATCGTGTCGTTCGGGCTGACCGCCGGCTCCGTCCGGTGCACGAAGCCCGCCCCGAGGTCGACCCGCGGTGCCACGTTGCGCCAGGTGGCGCCGAGGTGCAGCAGCCCCACGTCTCCGCTGTTCTCGAACGCCGTGTCGTCGTCGAACGTCGCGTACCGCGCCGCGACCTCGATCCCGTCGTGGGGCAACGGGATCCACACCGACAGCTGGCCCGACATCCCGAGCCGCGGGGTGTCCACCACCACCGCCGGATCGGCGACCGTGGTGTCGGTGGGGCCGACCGTGGACGAGATCAGCTCGACCGTGGCGGTGACGATCGAGTACCGCGCCAGCAGGTCTCCTTCGACCGCGGTGGTCCGGGTGGACAGGTCGTCGTCGCGCAGGGCCGCCACGCCGAGGCCGATCGCGGGGTCGCGGGTCGGGCTCCAGGTGCGGTACACGTCGCCCAGCACGAGCTCGGCCCGGGCGGCGGCCAGCAGGCCGGTACCGGCGTCGCCGAACCAGTCGCTGCCGCCGTTGTAAGCGCCGGCGCGCACGAGGATCTGCGCCGCGTCGGGACCGTCGCCGAACGCGATCGACTGGGACACCGTGCCGCCGGCCTCCCGTGACGGGGCGAGCCACTCGGTCGCTACGGCCGCTTCCTCGAACACCTGGTCGGCGCTCGAGATCATCGCGTCTCGCGAGAACGGCACCCGCTGCAGCCCGAGCGCCACGCTGGTGACGCCCACCCCGGTCGGGAGCGCCCACCGGCCGAACGCGTCGACCAGCTCGACCGCGGTGGAGCGGGTCGACAACACGTCGTACGGCGCGCCGACGCCCACCGCGAACGCGTAGTCGAACTGGCTGCGCCCGGACCGATCGCCCATCGGCGCGAACCCGTCGAACCCGAACCGCGCCCGCCGGAGGGAGAACCCGGGGTCGGCCTCCGGATCGCCGTAGGTCGCGGGATCGGCCTGCGTGGACACGTCCTGGTCCCACGCGGTGGTCCACACCTGCAGCTGCCCCCACAGGTGGGCGGTGCCGTCGCGCCGCTCGGCCTCGGTCGCGAGCGGGACCGCGCCCCATCCGGCGAGGGAGCCACCGACCGCGCCTCGGGGGGCCTCCGCTGCCGGGGGCTCGAC
>JBEBJC010000519.1:0-5998 GCA_040080105.1 Myxococcota bacterium | reverse complement strand
CCCCCCACCTTTTTAATGATCCGGCGCCCACGGATATATACACGGACCAACTGTGGTGGGCTGCTTCAGTTGTTTAAACTAGACGGGACCGGGGTGACCGAGTACTACGGGATCAAGATGGAGCGCGAGGGCAAGGCGCTCGCGCAGGACTGTGTCACCGTCCGGCTGGTGTTCGACTTCGGCGCGGATCCGGGGCTCCCGGCGCTGCTCCAGATCGCGGAGCAACAGCAATGCCAGAAGGGTGGGCTCGGGGTGTACGCGAGCGAGCTCGCGCTGGCGCTCCCGGCGACCTGGACTACCGGCGAGTCCACCCGGTTGTCGCTGCCCGAGATGGAGGCCCGGGCGATGCTGGTGCGCGTGCGCAAGCCGGAGGGTGACGAGCTGCACACGCCGTCTCACTGGCTCGGGCCCGAGAACCGCACCAAGCGGGCCGCGGTCGAGTACGCGGTGGTCGCCGAGCACGGGCCGCCGCCGCGGCCGGTGAAGGGGGCGACCGAGCCGTCGCCGGAGGCGCCGATCGTCGCGATCCATCTGGTGGGCGGGGACGGGTCGGTGCTCCACCTCGAGCCCGAGCCGCCCGACAGCCCGTTCGTGCGGTAGCGAGGTGGGCGGCGAGTCGACCCGGCTCCCCCGACCTGCCGGCTCCACCGGTGTGCTGCCCCCGCCCCGCAGGGTGCAGTGGGAGGCGGAGTCGGCCGATCGGCTGGCCGAGGTACACCACGTCGACGCGCGGCGCCGGCCGTGGCGGGCGGCGGTGTTCGCAGTGGGCACGTCGGCGCTCGCGCTCGGGGTGGTCCCGCGGCCGATCGCGGCGTCGTCGGCGGTGGTGGTGGGCGTCGGCGCGGTGCTCGCCGGCGTCGCTGCGTGGCGCCTGCCGCTGATCCGCTCGGACCGGACACTCCCGGGCGGGGTCACGTTCGAGCTGGCCGTGGGCGACGACGAGGTCCGGCTGACCCGGGACGGGCTCGAGCGCTCGCTGGCCCCGAGGGCGTTGGAGGGGCTCGCCGTCGGTCCCGACCACCTGTTCGTACACCTGGCCGGCGGCGAGGTGGTCACGGTCCCTACCCGGGTGTTCGCCCAGCGCGGCGCGCTCGACGGGTTCGTGCTCCATATCGAGCGGTTCCGACGGCGGGGGTCGGCGCCCGAGGAGGTCCGCGAGGAGGGGTACGACACCTGGTGGCTCCGGTTCCGCGCAGACGGCCGGCGGCTGGCGGCGAACCTCGGTCGAGCCGGGGAGGCCGAGCGGCGGGTGCTGGCGGCCGTCGCTGCGGTGTTGGTCGCGGTGGTGCTGCTGGCGTCCGACCCGTGGGGTGGCGGCCTCGACCTGGTCCTCGCCGCCCTGTTCGGTGGGATCCTGGTCACGCTGACCGCGGTGAGCGGGTCGTCGGCGCGGGTCGCCACCGGTGATGTTCACGCCGGGTTCGGCCCGCTCGGGGGGCGGATCTCCGGCCCGCTCGGGTCGATCCGGTTCGGCTGGCGCGAGGTGCAGCAGATCACCGAGCGCCCCGATGGGTTGGTGATCGCGTTCCGCGACCGGGTGATGCCGATCCCCGGCAGCGCGTTCCGCTCGTCCGAGCACCAGTCGAAGTTCGTGGGGGCGATCGAAGATTGGTGGCAGGCCACCCGAGATCCGCCCCGCCGCAGCGCGCCGGATCGGGTCGTCGACGCCGACAACCCGTTCGCACCCCCGACGTGAGTGCTAGAGGCGGGCCGTGCGGTTGCCCCCGCTCTGCTTGGCGGCGTACATCGCCTCGTCGGCGCGGCGCATCAGCGCCTCCATCGTCGGATCCGTGGGCTCGCGGCTCGCGACGCCCACGCTCACCCCGACCGTCAGGGTGCCGGCGGAGGTGAGGAACGAGGCGGCGGCGATGTGGTTCAACAGCCGCTCGGCCACCACCATCGCGTCTGCCGCCGTCGTGTTGGGCAACAGGATCACGAACTCGTCGCCGGCGAACCTGGCCACGAGGTCCGAGTCGCGAGAGGCCGACCTGCACCGATCGACCAGGATCTTCAGGACCTCGTCACCGACGAAGTGCCCGTATCGGTCGTTCACGTCCTTGAACTTGTCCACGTCGATCAGCAGCAACGACAGCGGATGGTCGGACAAGAACAGCGCTTCGCCGCGGGCCATCAGCGAGCGACGGTTCGCGGCGCCGGTCAGAGGGTCGCGGCTCGCCTGTCTCCGCGCGTCGTCGACCTGATGCTCGAGCAGCTCGATCAGCTGGCGCACCCGGTTCGTGGCGCGGGAGACCTTGTCCAGGTCGTCGCCGGAGTCCGGGTGGTCCTCGAGGAACAACGCCGTATAGCCGGCGATGGTCTCGAGCGCGGTCCGGGCCTCACGCGTGAGGTCCCGGATCGTCTCGTCGCTTAGTGTTGGGGGCGACGTCTCGCGCACTCGAAGGTCCTCTGTGTTCCTATCGGGCACATGCGGGGCGCTCCGCAGGTGGCAACGGTTACTCTCGACGAAGGGGGCTCCGACATGGGCGATCCACACGGTGATGGGAAGGGTTCCGGATTCGATCGTTCCGCAGGCCCCCCTGCGGTCGGGCTCCCGCGAGACGAGCGGGAGTGGCGGGAGCGCTTGACCCCGGTGCAGTACCACATCTTGCGGGAGCAAGGGACGGAGCGCGCATTTACCGGGGAATACTGGAATCATCGGCAGACCGGTACGTACCGGTGTGCCGGGTGTGGCACGGCGCTGTTCGGTTCCGCCCACAAGTTCGACGCCCACTGCGGCTGGCCGTCGTTCTTCGATCCGTTGGCGTCCGAGGCGGTGGCGACCCGCGTCGACCACGCGCACGGGATGGTGCGGATCGAGGTCACCTGCGCGACCTGCGGCGGGCACCTCGGCCACGTGTTCGACGACGGCCCTCCGCCCACCGGGCAGCGGTACTGCATCAACAGTGGAGCGCTCACGTTCGAGCCCGGCTGAACGGCGGGCGATCCGCACGGTGTCGCGATAAGGTCCTCGCTGCCCAACGGAGAGGCCCGGATGTCCGACGCACACGACGAGATGAGCTACGACTTCGTTCCCCGCGAGCTGTCCGAGGTCGATACCGTCCGGCACAGCTGCGCCCACCTGCTCGCCTCCGCGGTGGCCGAGCTGTACCCGGGCACGAAGTTCGGGTTCGGTCCCCACGTCGAGCACGGCTTCTACTACGACCTGGAGATCGCCGTGCCGGAGGGGCGGTCTGGGCTCTCTCCCGAGGATCTACCGGCGATCGAAGACCGGATGCGCGAGATCGCCAAGGGGAACCACAAGTTCGAGCACTTCCTCCTGTCGAAGGAGCAGGCGGTCGCCTGGGCGAAGGAAACCGACCAGGGCTACAAGCTCGAGGCGATGGAGCGGATCGAGGCGCCGGTGATCAGCTTCTACCGGCACGGGACGTTCACCGACATGTGCGCCGGACCCCACGTGGGGTGGTCGAAGAAGCTCAAGCACTTCAAGCTCACCTCGATCGCGGGTGCGTACTGGCGCGGCGACGTGAGCCGGCCGATGCTCACCCGGATCTACGGGGTGGCGTTCGACACGAAGGAGGCCCTCGACGCCCACCTCACGATGCTCGAGGAGTCGAAGAAGCGGGACCACCGCAGGCTCGGGCCGCAGCTCGGCCTGTTCATGTTCCACGAGTACGCCCCCGGAGCGGCGTTCTGGCTCGAGCGGGGCGAACACGTGTACCACCTGCTCGCCGAGCGGATGCGCACGCTGCTGCTGTCCGACGGCTACATCTCGGTGCGCACGCCGATGTTGTTCGACAAGCGGCTGTGGCAGACCTCGGGCCACTGGGACCACTACCAGGAGAACATGTTCCACTTCGCCGAGGGCCACTTCCACGAGGGAGAGGAGGCGGAGGGAGACAGCAAGATCATGGGGCTGAAGCCCATGAACTGCCCGTCGCACATGTTGATCTTCAAGTCGCGGAAGTTCTCGTACCGCGACCTCCCGTTCCGGGTGCACGACCAGGGCGTGCTTCATCGGAACGAGCTGCGGGGAGCGCTGGGCGGGCTGACCCGCGTGCGCCAGTTCAGCCAGGACGACGCACACTTGTTCTGCATGCCGGAGCAGATCGAGTCCGAGGTGCAGAAGCTGCTCGATTTGGTCAACGCCGTGTACCGCGCGTTCGACATGCGGGTGATCCCGAAGCTGTCGACCCGCCCCGAGAGCAGGATGGGCGACGAGGCGTTGTGGGACCAGGCCGAGTCCGCCCTGCGCGACGTGCTCGATCGGAACGGCATCGAGTGGAAGCTCAACGCCGGTGACGGGACGTTCTACGGGCCGAAGATCGACTTCGACGTCCTCGACGCGCTCGGTCGCGCGCACCAGTGCGCCACCATCCAGATCGACTTCCAGCTGCCGATCCGGTTCGCGCTCTCGTACACGGGCGCCGACAACCAGGCCCACACCCCGGTGGTGATCCACCGCGCGATCCTCGGGTCGTTCGAGCGGTTCATCGGGATCCTGGTGGAGCACTACGCCGGGAAGTTCCCGACCTGGCTCGCCCCGGAGCAGGTGCGGGTGCTCACGGTGTCCGAGAAGAGCGAGGCGGGCGGTCGCCGCACCCGCGACGCCCTCGCGAGCGCGGGCCTGATGGTGCAGCTCGACGACTCCGCGAACAAGATCGGGTACAAGATCCGCGAGGGGCACGCGATGGCGGTGCCGTACCTCGTGGTGATCGGCGAGCGCGAGCAGGAGGAGGGCACCGTGTCGGTGCGCTCCCGCGACGCCGGCGACCTCGGCGCGATGGCGCTCGACGCGTTCGTGGACAAGGTCCGCGCCGAGGCCGTGCCGCCGTTCTAGAACTGGAAGTAGTACAGCGAGCTCACCTGGTACAACGCCTCGCGCACCAGCCCCGGGGCGATCGGCAGGGTCGCGGGGTCGAGCGGGGTCAGGTTGCCGTCGGTGAGGACCAGGTTCTGGCTCGCGTCGACCTCGTACGCCACCCCGTACGAGATCTGGCCGGCCTCGCCGATCAACGGCATCCGGAGCCCCCCGGCGAAGTAGTCGTCAGGGTCGAGCCCGGACTGGGTCAGCAGCTCCACCACGTACGGGTCCATCGGGCCCCCGATCTCCACCCCGTTCGCTCCGGAGCCGAGCAGCACCGCGACCGGATCGGGCCCGAGCGGCGTCTCGTCGGCGCAGTCGGTGACCGCAGAGACGGCGTCGTGCTCCACGCCGTACCAGCCGGTGACCCACGAGGGGTTCTCGGTGCCGGTCGCCAACAGCAACGACACGGTGCAGTAGTGGTCGACGTTCGCCGGATCGAAGCCCGACTGGCGCCACGCCTCGTCGCCGAAGGTCAGGTTGATCGACGAGTCGATCACCTCACCCTCGAGCAGCACCTCGTCGATGCACCCGGACACGTTGATCCCGAACAGCGCGCCCACGGTCAGGTAGGTGTACGGCGCGCCGGGCCCGCCCCCGGAGTCGGTGCCCGTGCCCGTGCCCGTGCCGATGGCCGTGTCCGTCGCCGGGCTCGTGCTGGTGGTGACGACGGTCCCGGCGAGCGGGGCGACCACCACGACATCTGTGCACTCGACCGCGACGGTCCCGGTCTCGGTCGGCGGACTGGTCGAGTCGGTGTCCGCGTCGGTGTCGGTGTCGGTGTCGGTGTCGACGTCAGTGTCGGCATCGGCGTCGGTCGGGGTGCTGTAGGTGTCCGACTTGTCGCCGCCGCAGCCTGCGACACCGGTCGCAGCGACGAGTAGGGCAAAAGCTCCGAATCGTTTGGACATGGTGATCTCCTGGCGAGCAGCCTACCAGGGCTGTCTAGGGTTTGCCCACCAAAACCGTGGGAGAGGAGGCGGCCGTTCGACCAGGGATGCGGTCAGGGAGCCGGCAACAGCGCGTCGATCGCGTTCTCGAGCGCGAGGGAGCCCGCGTCGTACGGAGACAACGCGGCAACCACCACGCCCTTCGCGTCGACGACGAGCACCGTCGGCAGCGCGACCGACGACACCGCACGCATCGCGCCCGGCCCCGCGTGGCGCACCTCGACGC
>JBEBJC010000518.1:0-6000 GCA_040080105.1 Myxococcota bacterium | reverse complement strand
CCCCCCCTCCGGCGCCGACTCGGCCAGCGCAGCGATCGCGTCCGCCGGCCCCTGCACCGCCGCGGCGCTGGTCACCGCCTCCGCTCCGCCCCGCCGGCTCACCGCGCCGGGGACCACCCGGAGCCCGCGCGCGGGGTCGTCGACCCGCAGCGCCTCGGGCAGGTCGAGCGCGACCGACCACTCGAGCGTCGACCCGCCCAACAGCGCCGCCCGCACCAGCTCCTCCTCGCTCGGCAGCGAGAACACCTCGGCCACGAGCCGCCCGTCCACCGCCTCCAGCTCGAGGTCGATCCCGAGCGCGTGGACCCGGCGCGCGACCTCGTCGGAGAACGCGGTCTGGCGCTCGATCGGGACGGCCCAGGTCCACCGCAGGCCGTGTGCCGGACGGAACCGCTGGGCGAGCGCCCCCTCCAGCGCGCCGAACGGCTCGGGGTCGGGCGGGCCCGTCGGATCGAGCCGGAACAGCCACGACACCGACCCGCCGCCGTCGTACACATCGGGGCGGGCGTACACCTCGTCCCGCAGCGCCCGCTCGACCGGCACCACCGCGATGTCCTCGGCCTCGAACCGCGACAGCAGCGCCCCGAGGTGGTCGGCCTCGAGCCGGTTCACGTGCAGCAACACCACGTGCGGAACGTCATGGCCGACCCGCGCCCGCGCGTGGTCCTGCGCGAGCCGGATCGACTCGACCACGTGGTCGACGTACGCCGACGCCAGCGCCTCGCGGGTCGGGGCGTCGGCGCGGTCGTACGCGGCGCCGAGCCACCACTCGGACGTGGGAACGGTCGGCGGGACGTTGCGCAGCCCCGACGCCGCGAGCGCCGCGCCCGCTGCGGCGCGCACCTCCGCGGTCTGGCCGTGCCGCAGGTACGGGTACCGGAACCACGGCTCGAACCCGGGCACGCCCCGGAGGCGCAGGTCACACGCCGCGACCTCGGTCGCCCAGTCTTCCGCGCGATCGACCGACGGGTGGTGGGCGGTGTGGTTCGCCACCGCGTGCCCCGCCCGGCCCCACCGCTCGGCCAGATCTTCGCCGTCCGCGAGCCAGCCGCAGTTCACGAACACCGCGGCCGGGGTGCGGCCGAGCGCGGCGAGGATCGCCTCGGTCACCGCCGCCCGCTCGGCCGGGTCCTCGAGCGCGGGTCGGCGGTCGCGGGTCTGGTACGGCAGGTCGTCGAACGTGAGCGCGACGGTGGCCGACGGGCGGGCGAACGCGACGGGGAGCAGCAGGAGCACGGCTTCGTTCCTCGCACCCACCTTATCCGGAGGCGGATACGTCCGGACGAGGAGGGGCGTTGCTCGACGCAGTTCTTTCACTGGTGGCCGAGCTCGTGTTCACCTTGGTGGGTGAGGTGCTGGTCGAGCTCGGCCTGACCGCGGTGACCGCCCCGTTCGACGGCCGTGGGCCGTGGGTCGAGCTGGTGGGGTACGGCCTGCTCGGCGCGGTGGTCGGCGGGGCGTCACTGCTGGTGCGGCCCGCGGCGGCGATCCACGACCCGACCCTGGCGCTGGTGTCCCTGGCGCTCGCGCCCGTGGTCGGCGGCGGGCTGATGGCCGCGCTCGGCGCCGCGCGCGCCCGTCGGGGCAAGCGGGTGATCCGGCTGGACACGTTCGGCTGCGGCGCCACCTTCGCCCTGGCGTTCGCCGGGGTCCGGTGGGCGCTCGCCGCCTGACGGTTCAACCCTTCACGCACAGGACCTGGCGCAGCTCGTGCACGATGTCGACCAGGTCCGCCTGGGCAGCCATCACTGCGTCGATCGGCTTGTACGCCATCGGGGTCTCGTCGACGACGGCCGCGTCGGTGCGGCACTCGATGCCCGCGACGGCCTTCACGTGGTCCTCGACCGAGAACCGACGCTTCGCCTCCGCGCGCGACATCGCCCGCCCCGCCCCGTGTGAACACGAGCAGAACGAGTCCGGGTGGCCCTTGCCACACACGATGTACGACCGGGTGCCCATCGAGCCCGGGATGATCCCGAGCTCACCCGGGCCCGCCCGGACCGCCCCCTTCCGGGTCACGAACACGTCCTGCCCGAAGTGCCGCTCCTTGCTCACGTAGTTGTGGTGACAATCGACGACCTTGCCGTCGACCTCGAACTCGCCGAGCTCGGCGTACATCGCCCCGAGCGCTGCCTGCACCATCAGCTTCCGGTTCGCCTTCGCGAAGTCCTGCGCCCACGCGAGCGAGCGCCAGTACTCCCCGAACAGCGGGTTCCCGTCGGGCAGGTACGCGAGGTCGGCGTCCGGCAGCCGGATGAACCACTTCTCCATCTCGCGCTTCGCGCGCTCGATGAAGTACGAGCCGATCCGGTTGCCCACGCCGCGCGAACCCGAGTGCAGCATCATCCACACGCGGTCCTCCTCGTCGAGGCACACCTCGACGAAGTGGTTGCCGGTGCCGAGCGTTCCGAGGTGGTTCGCGTCGTTGCCGCGGCGCAGCGACGGGTGCTCGGCGCAGATCGCGTCGAACCCCTCGCGCAGCCCGGTCCACTCCGCGCCCACCGCGTCCGGCAGGTCGTGCCACGCGCCCCGGTCACCCGGGCCGCCGTTGTGCGTCCGGCCGTGCGGGATCGCCGCCTCGATCTTCGACCGGAGCGGCGCGAGCGACTCGGGCAGCCGCGCCGACGTCATCGACGTCCGCACCGCCACCATCCCGCACCCGATGTCCACCCCGACCGCCGCCGGGATGATCGCCCCGATCGTCGGGATCACCGACCCCACCGTCGCCCCCTTGCCGAGGTGCACGTCGGGCATCACCGCCACGTGCCGGAACACGAACGGCATCGCCGCGATCCGCTCGACCTGCTCGCGCGCGGCGTCCTCGACCGCCACGCCGTCCGTCCACGCCTTCACCAGACCCTTGCCGCCCACGCCCGGGAAGATGTTCATCGGGTCCTCCTGGGCACCGCCATTACACGGACCGTGCCAACCGGCGCGACCCGCGCCGGGCGCGGATCGAGGCGAAAGGGGACCGGCGAATTCTTATCCTGTGGGATAGGGATCGATACGATGAGCGCGCCCACCGTGATCGGCTTCCTCGGCACCCAGCTCGACGGCGGCACCGGCAACGACCGGTGGCACCGGTGGAGGCCGACCGTGTCGCTCGCGCAGCAGCCCGACCTCGAGCTCGGGCGGCTCGAGCTGTTGGTGCCCCAAGTGGAGCGGGCCCGGCTGGTGGTCGACGATGTGCGGCGGCTGTCGCCGGGCACCGAGGTCGTGCTGCACCCGTTCGCGCTGCGTGACCCGTGGGACTTCGAGGAGGTGTACGGCGCGCTGTTCGACTTCGTGCGGGAGCGCCGGTTCGCCGAGGGCGAGGAGGTGTGGGTCCACCTCACCACCGGCACACACGTGGCGCAGATCTGCTGGTTCCTGTTGATCGAGTCCGGGTTCTTGCCGGCGAAGATCCTCCAGACCTCGCCGCCTCGGCGCGGAGGGGGAGCCGAGTGGCAGCTCATCGACCTCGACCTGGCGAAGTACGACCGGATCGCCGCGCGGCACGAGGGGGTGCGCGACGCGTCGCGGCACGCGCTCAAGGGGGGGATCGAGACCCGCGACCCGGCGTACAACGCGCTGGTCGACCGGATCGAGCACGTCGCCACCGCGTCGGCGTCGCCGATCTTGTTGACCGGGCCCACCGGCGCCGGCAAGTCGCAGCTCGCGCGGCGGATCTACGAGCTCAAGCGGGAGCGGCGTCAGCTGTCGGGCCCGCTGTGTGAGGTGAACTGCGCCACCTTGCGCGGCGACCAGGTGTCGAGCGCGCTGTTCGGACACCGCAAGGGCGCGTTCACCGGCGCCACCGAGTCGCGGCCCGGGCTGCTGCTCACCGCGAACGGCGGGCTCGTGTTCCTCGACGAGATCGGCGAGCTCGGCCTCGACGAGCAGGCGATGTTGTTGCGGGCGGTCGAGGACCGGCGATTCCTGCCGGTCGGCGCCGACCGGGAGGTCGAGAGTGACTTCCAGCTCGTCGCCGGGACGAACCGCGACCTGCGGGCGCGGGTGCGCGAGGGGCGGTTCCGCGAGGACCTGCTGGCGCGGATCGACCTGTGGTCGTTCCGGCTCCCGGCCCTGCGGGATCGGCTCGCCGACCTCGAGCCGAACCTCGACCACGAGCTCGAGCTCGCGTCGCGGCGGGCCGGCCGGCGGGTCACCCTGAACCGCGAGGCGCGCGACCGGTTCCTCGCGTTCGCCACCGGGCCCGAGGGGGTGTGGGCCGCGAACTTCCGCGACCTGGGCGGGGCGGTCACCCGGATGGCCACGCTGTCGCCGACCGGGCGGATCGGCGTCGCCACGGTAGACGAGGAGATCGACCGCCTGCGGTCACAGTGGGGGGCGAGCGCCGAACCGGACGCCGTGACCGAAGTCCTGGGCGACCGACCGATCGATCGGTTCGACCGGGTGCAGCTCGCCGACGTGCTCGCGGTGTGCGCCCGGTCCAGCAGCTTGTCGGAGGCCGGCCGGGCGCTGTTCGCGGTGTCCCGCGCCGAGCGCACGTCGGTGAACGACGCGGATCGGCTGCGGAAGTACCTCGCCCGGTTCGACCTGACGTTCGACCTGCTCAGGCGCCGGTGATCGCCGAGCAGGTCTCGACACACGCGTCGCGCTGCTCTTCACACGCCGCCTCGTCGGCCTCGTGCGCCACGTCGTGACACGCGACGGCTTCGGCGTCGCCGCCCTCGGAGGCCTCGTGGCACACCTCCATGATCTCGGCGCAGATCGGACCTTCCTCGTGGGTCTCGCCGCCGTTGCAGCCCACCACCGCGAACGCCGCCACCATCATCCACCGCATCGAACCTCCGTCGGCCATTTGCCCGACGGAGCCTGGGGGTCGAGTGTGGCAATGTGCCGCACCTGGGTCCGCCCCGCCCCCGCGCGGCCGCCCGAAGGGTGCGACACGTTGCCGCACCTCGGGACGGACGGTGTGACCCTACGCTTCTCCATGGTCTGGACCTGGTTCGCGTGTGCGCCTGCGGTGGAGCGGGTGCTGGCCCGAGACGGCGACCCGGTCGCCGGGGAGCAGGTGTACGCCGAGGCGTGCGCCGGGTGCCACGGCGACGACGCCGCGGGGGGTGTGGGTCCGGGGGGCCTCGAGGGCCCCGACCTGCGCGGGATCGACGACACCGACGCCGAGCTCGCCGACAAGATCTTGTGGGGGTGGGGCGCGATGGACCCGATGCGCGACGTGCTGGGCGTGGGGGAGGTCGCCGACGTGATCGCGTGGCTGCGCGCGAGCGGGATCGCCCCGTAGTCGACCCGTCCCCCCGGGAGTCGTCCGTCCGATCCCCTCCTCTGAATCGGGGAAAGGGTCGGGTGCAACGCCTGCTTCAGCCTTCCTCGTCGTCCTCGTGCGGCGGGGGCTCGTCGTCCGGTTGGTCGTCCGGCTCTTCGCCGGGTTCTTCGCCCGGTTCGTCGTCCGGGGCGACCTCGAGCCACTCGTCCATCGCGTCGGCCGACAGGTCCTCGAGCTCGTCGAGCAACGCGAAGTCCGCGGAGTCGTCGAACGAGACCAGCTCGACCACCAGCACGTCGTCGGCGTCCACGAACGCGTCGACCACCCAGATCTCGTCGTGCCACGCCTCGACCTCGACCCACTCCTCCACGATCACCCACACGAACCCGGCGTCGGACTTCTGCTTCTTCCGCTGCACCTGGAGCTTCTTGCTGCCGTCGGCCGACGGCGTGCCGTTCTTCTTCTTCGCCGCGGCGACCTTCGCGGCCTCCTTCCGCTGTGCCCCGGACAGCGCCGCGCCTCTCCCCTTCGCCGCGGTCGCGGCGACGGTCGGCGCCGCCTCACCTCCGCCACCACACGCGAGCCCGGCCCCCAACACCGCGCACATCGCCACGATCATACGGTTCATCGGCTACCTCCGACGCACCAGGTAATGGAGACGGTGGGTCGTGATCGTGGCGGAAATCTACCAGGTGCCTGCACGACCACCTGGCGGACACCCGGGTGGAATTGATTCGGCCGATCCCCCTCTCCCCGCATCGGGGGAGAGGGTC
>JBEBJC010000517.1:0-6001 GCA_040080105.1 Myxococcota bacterium | reverse complement strand
ACCCGGTTCAGGTGCGACATCACGGTGGGGGCCGGCATGCCACGGCAGTCGAGCTCGATCCTCGGAACCTCTCCGGGTGGGCGGGTCGGCGCAGGGGTCGCCGGCGCCCGCTGTCCGGTCGGCGGCTGCGGTTGCGCGGGCGCCGCCTGGGGGTCGTAGATCCCGATGCGCGCCACGAACTTGCCCTGCTCGCGCTCGAGCGACTCGAGCACCGCACCGGTGGACTGACACCACGCGCGGACATCCTGCTCGAAGTCGCCGTCGTCGGCGCTGACCTCGATCAACGCGGGACGCTTGGCGGCCTTCGCCGCCTTCGAGATCGCGAGGATCGGCGCCGGACACTGCATCCCGAGGCAATTGAGGTTCACGACCTGGCTGTTCACGGGGGCTCCACGCGTCAGGAGTGTCGGGGGATCGGTTCGAGGGCCGCGCGCACGTCGGCGCGGGTGATCGGGAGCACGAGCTGGCGGTCGAACCCGCAGAACTCGCGCACCGTCTCGGCCAGCTCGGCGTTGCGGTGGGTGCTCACCAGGATTCTGTGCACTTGGGGTCGGTTGGCGGCCGTCTGCAGCAGGCGGTCCTCCATCAACGCGTGCATGTCGCCGAACACCAGCAAGTGGGGCCATTCCTGGGTCGAACCCACCCGCTCTCCGAGACAACCGTCCAGCTCGAAGATCTGCGCCCAATCCGGGCCGTTCGAGTGCAAGAACGCGTCGCGCGCGGCCTGGTCGAACATCCGCGTGCGGTGGGAGGTGAGCTCGGCTCGCAGCGTCGGCAACACGCCGTCCCGCTGCAGCGCGGGGTCGTCGGTGAAGATCCACGCCAGGCGGACCGCGACGTGGGTCGGCGCCGGCGGCGGGGGTTGGGCGCGCGGCTTGGGGTCCGCCACGGCTGCGTCCGGAGGGAACACCTTGAACTTCGCGCCGCACACGCGGCACGCGACGGTCGCTCCGGCCCTGGGCACGAGCACGGGGTCCACCACGTGGATCCGACCGCAGGCGCTGCACGGCACTCGGAACGGGGTCAAGTCGATCATCAACCCGGCCTCGGCATACGAAGTCCGACGGTATCACGCCCGCAACCCCAAATGGGCCCCCTGCGCACGATCGGCGCCCCGTCGAGCCGGGCTCGGTACGCGATCCCCCATCTGGGGGACCGGTTGCTCGGCGCGCGCGGATCACGCTATCGTGCGCACTCGCGGGAGCGCCGTGCGCCAGATCCTGTTGTGGTGCGTGTGGTTCGGTGTGTCCCCGGTCCTCTCGGGGGGGTGTGGCCGCTCGCCCGAGGGAGCGACCGCGACGTACACCTGCCCGATGCACCCAGAGGTGCGCGACGACCACGGCGGCGACTGTCCGTCGTGCGGGATGGCGCTGGTGCCGGTGACCACGGGCCCCCCGGCCGCCTCTGACACCCCTGCGGTGCCGATCGTGCACGTGTCGACCGAGCGGCAACAGCTGATCGGGGTGAGGCTCACCGAGGTCCGTGAGGTGCCGCTGATGAAGGCGCTGGTGTCCGCGGGGACCCTCGCGTCGGACGAGACGCGGGTGGTGGAGACCCCGTCGCCGGTCGGCGGGGTGGTCGAGCAGGTGCTCGGGAACCCGACCGGCCAGGAGGTCCGCCGGGGCCAGGCGCTGCTGGTGCTGCGGACGGACGCCGCGGAGGAGGTCACCGTGCGCGCCCCTGCGACCGGCCACATCTCGTGGCGGATCTCGAACGTCGGGGCGAAGATCCAGCCGAACTACAACGTGTGCACGATCTACGACCACGCCGGGATCTGGGTTTGGCTCGAGATCTACGAGTCGGAGTTGCAGTGGGTGCGGGTCGGCCAGTCGGCGTCGATGACGGTGCCGGCCTGGCCCGGTCGCACGTTCCACGGCACGGTCACCCAGGTCGCGCCGCTGTTGTCTGCCGCCACCCACACGATGCGGGTGCGGGTGGACTTCCCGAACAGGGACTTCACCCTGAAGCCCGGGATGTCGGCGGTGGTCGAGATCCACGCCGACGCCGGCACGAAGCTCGCGGTCCCGGAGTCGGCGGTGATCCGTACCGGGCGGGAGAACATCGTGTTCGTCGCGGCGGGGGAGGGAGCGTTCGCGGTGCGGGACGTGCAGCTCGGCGTGCTGGTCGGGGACCAGTACGAGGTCGTCGGTGGGCTGACGGCGGGTGAACGAATCGTCACCTCCGGCAACTTCCTCATCGACTCCGAGAGCCAGCTCCAGGGCGTGCGAGCGGCGTGGGACCCCCCCGCGGGGCCCGGGGGATGATCGCGCTCGTCGTCGAGCGCGCGGTGCAGAACCGTGGCCTCGTGTTCGCGCTCGCGGCGGTGCTGGGTCTGTGGGGCTGGTGGGCGATCGGCCGGTCGCGGCTCGACGCGTTGCCCGACCTGTCCGATCGCCAGGTGATCGTGGTGTCCGAGTGGGAGGGGCGGTCGCCCGACCTGGTCGAGGCCCAGGTCACCTACCCGATCGTGTCGAAGCTGGTGGGCGCCCCCGGGGTCCGGGTGGTCCGCGGCCAGTCGTTCTTCGGCGTGTCGTTCGTGTACGTGATCTTCGAGGACGGGACCGACCTGTACTGGGCCCGGTCCCGCACCCTCGAGACCCTCGCCGGCCTCGGCGCCGAGCTGCCCGACGACGCCGAGGTCGTGCTCGGGCCCGACGCGACCGGCGTGGGCTGGGTCTTCCAGTACGCGCTGGTCGACGAGACCGGCGGGACGGACCTCGGCCAGCTCCGGTCGCTGCAGGACTGGCACCTGAAGTACCTGCTCGAATCGGTGCCCGGAGTGGCCGAGGTCGCGTCGGTGGGCGGGTTCGTGGTGCAGTACCAGGTCGAGCTCGACCCGGTGCGACTGCTCGCGCACAACCTGCAGGTCCACCAGGTGATCGACGCGGTCCGCCGCAGCAGCAACGACGTGGGCGGGCGGATCGTCGAGCTGGGCTCGACCGAGTACATGGTGCGCGGTCGGGGGTATGTCCGCTCGATCGAGGATCTCCGTCAGATCGTGCTCCGCGGGGCCGCCGGGCAGCCGGTGCGTTTGGGAGACATCGCAGACGTGAAGATCGGCGCCGAGCCCCGGCGCGGGTTGGCCGAGCTCGACGGGAAAGGCGAGACCGTCGGCGGCATCGTGATCGCGCGCGACGGCGAGAACGCGCTCGCGGTCGTCGATCGGGTGAAGGCGAGGATCGCCGAGGTGTCCGGGTCGTTGCCGCCCGGCGTGCGGATCGTCCCGGTGTACGACCGGTCGGACCTGATCCACCGCGCGATCCGGACGCTCGGCTGGTCACTCGGCGAAGAGCTGTTCGTGGTGGCGCTGTTCGTGATCCTGTTCCTGCGCCACCTCCGCAGCGCGCTGGTGCCGGTGATCAGCCTGCCGCTGGCGGTGCTCGCGTCGTTCGTGCCGATCTGGGCGCTCGGGCTGTCGGTCAACATCATGTCGTTGAGCGGGATCATCATCGCGGTGGGCGCGATGGTCGACGCCGCGGTGATCTTCGTGGAGAACGCGCACAAGCGGCTCGAGGACGCGCCGTCGGACCTGGACGAGCCCGGGCGCCGTCGCTTGCTCACCGCGGCGTTCCAGGAGGTGGGGCCCTCGATCTTCACCTCGCTGCTCGTGCTGACCGTGTCGTTCCTCCCGGTGTTCGCGCTCGAGTCGGAGGAGGCGCGGCTGTTCGAGCCGCTCGCGTTCGGCAAGACGTTCGCGATGTTCTTCGCCGCGGTGCTCGCGGTCACCCTGGTGCCCGCGCTCGGCGTGACCCTGATCCGCGGTCGGATCCGGGCCGAGCGCGACCACCCGGTTTCGCGCGCGCTGCACGCGGCGTACGGCCCGGTGTTGCGCGCGGTGCTCGCGCGGCCGCGGTGGGTGCTGGCCGGGGGCGTCGCCGCGGTGGTCACGACCGCGCCGGTGTACCTGCGCCTCGGGTCGGAGTCGATGCCCCCGCTGAACGAGGGCGCGATCCTGTACATGCCCACGTCGCTGCCGGGGCTGTCGATCACCGAGGCGGCGCGGGTGCTGCAGATCCAGGACCGGGTGCTGCGGTCGTTCCCCGAGGTGACCTCGGTGTTCGGCAAGATCGGCCGGGCGGAGACCGCGACCGACCCCGCGCCGCTGTCGATGGCGGAGACCACGGTGCTGCTCGCGCCGCCGGAGACCTGGCGCGAGGTCCCGGCGCGGCGGTGGCACTCGGGCCTGCCCGCGCTGTTGTCGCGCCCGCTCGCGCTCGTGTGGCCGGAGCGGCGCCAGCTGACCTGGGACGACCTGATCGCCGAGATGGACCGGGCGCTCCAGGTGCCCGGGATGCCCCCGATCTGGTGGATGCCGGTGCAGACCCGCACCCAGATGACCGCGTCGGGCATCCGGTCGAACCTCGGGGTGAAGGTGTTCGGCGCGGACCGGGCCGACATCGAGCGGGTGTCGCTCGACATCGAGTCCCGCCTGCGCGGCGTGCCCGGGGCCCGCTCGGTGTTCGCCGAGCGGCTGCAGGGGGGGTACTACCTCGACTACGAGATCGATCGGGCGCAGGTCGCGAGGTACGGCCTGGCGATCGAGGACGTGGAGGACATCATCGAGACCGCGATCGGCGGCCGGCCGATCGCGCGCACGGTGGAGGGCCGAGAGCGCTACGCGATCGTCGTGCAGTACCTCCGCGGGCTTCGCGACAGCGCGTCGGCGTTGGAGCGGGTGCTCGTCCCGTTGCCGGTCGGCCGGCCCGAGTCCGGCGCGATGGCCGACGACGTGGCGGCAGCGCCGGTCCCGCACGTCCCGATCACCGCGGTGACCCGGCTCCGGTACGACACCGGCCCGCACATGCTGCAGACCGAGGACGGCTACCCGTACGGCGTGGTGTTCGTGGACGTGGAGGACGCCGACTACGAAGGGTTCGTGGACCGGGCGAAGGCCGCGATCGCGGCGGTCGACTTGCCCCCCGGGGTCCGGCTCGAGTGGGACGGACAGTACGCCTCGATCGTGCGCACCCGCGACCGGCTGAAGCTGATCGTGCCGCTGACGTTGGGGATCGTGGCGGCGATCTTGTACGCGAACTTCCGGTCGTGGCGGCACACCGCGATCGTGCTGCTCGCGGTGCCGTTCTCGCTGGTCGGCGCGGTGTGGCTGCTGTGGGCGCTGGGGTTCAACCTCAGCGTCGCCGTGTGGGTCGGGATGATCGCGCTCGCCGGCATCGACGCGGAGACCGGCGTCGTGATGTTGCTGTACCTCGACCTCGCGCACGACCGCGCCCGCGCCTCGGGCACGTTGCGGACCGAGGCCGACCTGCGCGAGGTGATCTACGAGGGGGCGGTGCGGCGCGTGCGGCCGAAGGTGATGACGGTGTTCACCGACGTCGTCGGCCTGATGCCGGTGATGTGGGCCGCGAGCACCGACGCCGGGGCCGACATCGCGAAGCGGATGGCGGCGCCGATCGTCGGGGGGCTGTGCACCTCGTTCTTGCTCGAGCTCACGATCTACCCGGCGATCTACTTCTTGTGGAAGCGCGGTCAGTTGCAGTCGACCGAGCCCCCGGACGGCAGCTCGGGCAACATCCCGCAGGTCACCGCGCAGTCCGGCGAGTAGCAGTTGTCGACGTGGCAGCCTTCGGCCGGGCAGGTGACCAGGCACGGGCCGTCGCCGCAGGTCACGTCACACGCGTCCGCGTCCACACACGCCACCGTGCAGGTGCCGGTGCCGGTGCAGTCCACGCTCACGCCGACCCCGTCCTGACCCTCGACCGCGCAGCTCGGGGCCTCGGCGCAGTCCACGTTGCACGCCTCGGCGTCGCCGCACTCGACCGCACACGGGCCGCTCCCGCTACAGGTCACGTCGCACCCGGCGCCGGAGCAGTCGCAGTTGTCGCCCACGCAGGTCTCGAGCTCGGGGTCGGTCGTACCAGGGTCGGTCGTACCAGGGTCGGTCGTACCAGGGTCGGTCGTACCGGGGTCGGTCGTGCCGGGGTCGGTCGTGCCGGGGTCGGTCTGCTCGGAGGTCCCACCACCGCCGCCGCCGCCCCCGCCG
>JBEBJC010000516.1:0-6004 GCA_040080105.1 Myxococcota bacterium | reverse complement strand
CACCACCGTCGATCGGGGTCGGTCGCGGATTCCACCACCGTCGACCGGGTTGACCGCGGATTCCACCACCTGGCCGCGGTTCGACACCCCCGCCGACAGGAAGGAGAGCGCGCGGCTGTGGAAGCACGCCACAGCGCCTTCTTTGCGTGCGCGCTTCAGCGGATCGATGCGACCGATCCGGATGCGCTCTATGGCTCTCGTCGGCACGAGATCATCAGCGCCCTGAGGCTCGAGTATTCCGATCTCGAGGCGGTCCTCGCTCGCGCCCTTGCTCGCGCCGAGACCGACACAGCGGTAGCGATCTCCGATGCGCTGTGGGCGCTGTGGTTGATGCGGGGGCCCTACACCGCCGCGCTCGAGCGCCTCGAGCGGATGCTCGGGCTGCCCTTGACCGACACCCAGCGCGCGACAGCGCTGCTGCGCTCCGGCCGTCTGCGCATTTCGCTTGGCCAGATGGACCAAGCCGAGCAGCTCCTCGAGGTGTCTGCGGCCTTGGCGCGCGAGCTTCACGACGCCGTCCTCGAGCAGGAGCTCCATCTCATGTTCCTGCGGCTGTATGTGGGCCAGGGCAGGCACGATGAGATGCTCGCAAGGGCCAAGCTCGCGCTTGACCTCGCGCAGCGGTGTGGCAGCTGGTCGCTCGAGTGTCGCACCATGATGCAGCTCTCGCGTCATCTTGCTGATCTTGACGCTTCGTATGCGTGGCTGCTGAAGGCCGAACAGATCGCGCTCGGCCACGATGCATTCGGGCTGCTGACAAACATCGTGCGCAATCTTGGGGATGTAGACACGAAGCGGGGCCGACTTGACTCTGCCAAACGTCACTTCTTGCGGGCACAGGTGCTCGGGAGTGGTTCAGACGATCTCGCTGCGCAGATGTCGCTCGCGTTCGAACAAGCCTACTTGTTCCGCCGGAGCGGCCGGATCGCCGAGTCGCTCGCGTTCTCGGAGGCCTGCGTGCGTGATTGTCGCCGCCTCGGCGACCGGGTCACCGAGATCCAGGTGTTGATCGGGATGGGCTGGAGCCTCTCGTTGCTCGGGCGGCTCGACGAGGCATACGCTACCTATCTTCGCGCGCTGAATGCGGCGCGCGCTGTGAACAATCGCACCAACATCTGCGTCTTGCTCAACGCGCTCGGCGGTCTCTCAGCGGTGCGCACCGATCGAGAGCACCCGCTGCAAGAGTCGCAGACCTGGTTTCGCGAGGCGCTGCAGGTGGCGATTGAGCTCGGAGAGCCACACCGGGAGGCGATGAGCCGAATGAACCTCGGCAAGCTCTGCTGCTTGCGCGGCGAGTACGCCGAAGGGATGGCGCTGCTGCGCGGCGCGCTCGACACCTACGAGCGAAACGGCGATCCCCGTCGCGCAGGCAGCGTGCTCGTGACGATGAGCGCGGCGCTGTTCGACGAGGGGAGCCTCATCGAGGCAGAGGAGCACCTGTGCCGCGCGGACGACATTGCTCGGGAGCACGAAGATCGCCCCCTCTCCCACGCCGTGCACCCGCTGTGGGTGCGCATCAAGGCGCGCCTCGGGCAGCTCGAAGCGGCCGAGGCGCGCCTCGCCGAGATCGAGCCGACCGACGACAACACCCAGGAAGCCGAGGTCTGGCTCGCCCGGGCCGAGCTTGCGCACGCGCGCGCGGAGTTTGCGAGCCGCCTCCATGCCCTCTCCGAGGCCTCGCAGCGGGTTCATCCCGACACGCTCGGTCGACGCTTCCGCGAGCTGGCCTCACTCGAAGGCTCTCTTGGGTGACCTCTTCCCCGTGACGCTGATCACAGCGTCGTGCCACGGACCCGTGCTAGCGCCTCCGCCCGCGGAGAGGTCGACGCCGTCGCCGCCCAGCTCGCCGACGCGAAGCGCAAGCTCGACAACCTGTACCGAGCGATCGAGGACGGCGCGCTCGACCTGTCGATCCTCGCGCCGCGCATCCGCGACGTGAAGTCCCAGGTCGACGAGCTCACGGCGAAGCAAGGCGCCCTCGCGAGCGCGTCCACCCCGGTGGTGCGCCTGGCCGACGACGCGACGATCCGCCGGTACGTCGAGCGGCTCCACGCCACGCTCGCGACCGGCTCGCACAACGCCCAGCGCGCCATCCTGCGGTCCTGGATCTCTCGGATCGAGGCGGACGGCACGGTCCTGCGGGTCACGTTCACGCTGCCGCCAGACCTGCCCGGCGGATCTTCCGCGAACGAAGGGCAGAACCCCGATCGGACGGAAGTTCTGCCCCGCGTCGCGAATGGTGGAGGCGGCGGGAGTCGAACACATGGCGCGGGGTCCCCGATAACCATGGTGGTTGCGGTGGTTTGCAGCTCCGAGCCCCGGTCTCGTCGGTCCATGGTTCGCGATGGTTGCGGGTGCTTGCGCTCCGTTGAGCTGGGTCAGGCCACAAAGTGGCCACACGGCGAATCAGGACGGAGGGAGCTCCTCGATCGTGAAGCCCCCGTCGAGGGCCACGGTGAGGACCCGGTTCACGAGGTCGGGCTCCGTCCGGAGCGTGACGAGCACACGGCGGACGACCTCGAGTTGCTCGTCGCGGCGGAGACCGCCGTCGAGCAGCAAGACGACGCCGGAGTGGATCTCCCGTGCGGCGGCGAGCTTGCGGAAGTCCCGGACGTTCGCGGTCACCAGGACGCGATCTTCGGCGAATGCGAGGTCGAGCACCTCGGGATCAGAGCGGCCGAGGCGCCCTCGCTCGCGGAGGTGGACCACGTCGTGGCCTTCCGCGCGCAGCTCGACAGCCACTCGCGCGGACTGGTTCTCATCGAGGAGCAGCTTCACCCCGAGGCCTCAGGCCGGGACACGAGAAGGCCTCCCGATGCGGGGGTAGGCGACGGTGTAGAGCTTCGCGAAGTCGAGGTCGCGGTCGGTGAGCTCGGGGTAGTCCTCGCGGACCTCGGTCGGATCGGCGCCACGAATCAGCATCTGGCCGACCTGGCGCACGGCCAGGCGCGAGCTGGGGAACACGGGTTCGCCACCGAGGATGTCGTCCCGAACCACAAGAGACTCGCGCCAGGCGTCGAACGCGGCGATGCGCTCGTGGAGGTCGCGGGACAGGGCCGCGATGTCGAGTGTCCACCCGGATCCGAGGTCGACGTGGTCGGTGCCTCGCTGCAGCGCTTCGGCCACCGCCGCGTAGAGACGCTTTCGGTCTTGGGCCGCGAGGTGGAAGGTGAAGGTCGCGCAGGCGCGCAGGTACACGAGCGCGACCTCCGCGAACCGAGGCGGCGACCCCACCTCGAGGATGCCGTGCTCGACGTCCTTGCGCACGGCACGCTCGTCGATGCCGGTGAGCGCCGCTGCTTCCGTTGCGGTGAGCGTGACCATAAGTCTCCCCTGTGTGGGGTAACCTATTTCCGCGGGGCGTCCCGCGAAACGGCTTCAGGCGGAAGGGCAACGCTCGAAGAACGCCCGTCGCGGTGATCTTCCCGCTGTGGCTCCCCCTACGCGTTCAAGTCCGCTGCCGTGCCCCGCCGTCCACTGGTGATCGGTCCGCGCGATCGCCAGCCACGCCCTCCACCACCTCGCGGACCCACTGCTGGACCGGGTCGTGGTGAGTTCGGTTGTGCCAGCACATCGAGATGGCGATCGGAGGCAGGGCGAGCGGCGGATCGACGGCGACGAGCCCTCGCCATCGGGTGAGCATGGTTCGCGGCACGGTCAACACGAAGTCGGTGGCGGCGACCAGCGCGAGAGCGGTGTGGAAGTGGGGGACCGCGTAGGCGACCCGCCGCACCAGGCCCTCCTCCTGCAGCCGAAGGTCCACCTCTCCTTTGCGTCCCCCGGTTGGGGCCACGATGACGTGCGTGAGGGCAGCCCAGCCCTCTGGCGTCAGCTGCGAGCCAAGAGCAGCGTGGCCATCGCGTAGAACCGTGACCCACTCGTCGTCGAACAAGTGCTGACGATGGAGGTCCATCCCTGCGCCGCTGAACTGCCCGAGGGCGAGGTCGACGGCCCCGCTGCGCAGCAAGGCCTTACGCCCGGGAGCACCGCGAGGGAGCACATCGAGATCGACGCGCGGGGCCAACGACGCGATCCTCGCCACGATGTCCGGCAGTACCGTCACGCCCAACCAGTCGTCCGTCACGAATCGCAGGTCGGTCGAGAGGAGGCCCGGATCGAACTCGCTGGTCGCCAACAGCCGGGTGAGCTCGGCGACGGTCTTCCGGACGTTCACCAACATCGACGTGCCACGGGCGGACGGGATCATGGCCCTACCCGAGCGAATCAACAGGGGGTCGTCGAAGTGCAGCCGGAGCCTCGCCAGAGCGTGGCTCATCGCTGGCTGCGACACCCCGACCCGGCGAGCCGCCCGCGTGACGTTGCGCTCCTCCAGCAGCGCGTGGAGAGCGACCACCAGGTTCAGGTCGATGGCGGCCAGACTATGCATCGTGTCGATTCTATTTCATATCGATCATCGTTTGGACGGATGTTTCGAGTGGAGGGTACCTGGACGTCACAGCGCTGGACGAACCGGCGACCAACATGGAGTATGTGATGTTTTCACCGAAGATTATTCGTCAGGAATGGGGCAGCGTGGAGGTCGAGGGGCACGGGAGGTTCAAGGACGTGAGGCTGTTCCCGGGCGGCGCTCGGGAGTGGGACTGGGCAGAGTTCGGGACCCGCCACACGCCGGGCGTCGGGATTCAGGAGGTCGAGGAGCTGATTGCGAAGGGCGCAACTACCGTGATCCTGTCCCGCGGAGTGCAGGAGCACCTCCAGGTCCCGCAGGCGACCGTGGCCTTCCTGCGCGCAAAGGGCATCGCCGTCGAGGTGCTGCAGACTGAGCTCGCGACCGCCCGCTACAACGAGCTGTGCGAACGCTCCGAGGCCGTCGCTGCCCTCATTCACAGTACCTGCTGATGGAGGCGATCGTGACGCGGAGCGACATCGAACGAGCCATGATCAGTGGGGACCTGGTCCTGGTGCGGAACCTCGCCGCGGCCCATGGCATCGCCATTCGGCTCGAAGACGACGCCAACGAGATGACTTCCCTCCACCTGGCCGCTCTGGCCGGGCACGAGGCCCTGGTCGATCTCCTCCTCTCGCCGGCCTTCGGCTGTGACCCTACGGCCAGCCGCAACAATCGCTTCACCCCGCTCCACGCAGCGGCCATGCACGGGCGCGCCGCGATCTGCGGCCGCCTGATCGGTCACGGTGCTGCTGTGAATGCCCAGACCTCGCCCCAGGGCTACACCCCGCTCCACAGCGCGGCGTATGCCGGACATCTCGACGCGATCCGTGTCCTGCTGGCGAACGGTTCCGACAGAACCCTGTTGAACTACCGAGGTGAGACGCCTGAGGCGACGGCCCGGCGTCAGGGCCAGCTCGAGGCGGCACAGACGATCCGCGCAGTTGCCGACCCAAGCCGGACGTCGCCTCCGTTCCGCGACGTGAGCTCCTGACCAGGCTCCGCCCACCCGGTCGAGCTGCCTGAACGCGCCCCACCCTTCCCGCAACGTGGCCCAGAGGCATCGGACTCGACGCCGAGGATCGGGGAGGTGCGCGACAGCGGTGCATCCTGCTCATCCCGTTTCCAACTCCCGGCGGACGGAGGTCGTGGCGGGCGTCGGCCTCGTCTTGGCCTACCGACCCTGCCGGGCGGTCGCAGTGCCAGGTCTGGCCACAAACCCGCTGCCGCCCCGAAAGCGCCGGTGCTACCGTTGTCGCGATCGGTGGACGCGGGATCGGACAGCCGACGAGGTCGCCGTTTGATTCCGGTGGTTCTAACCAGATAGCCTGATGGTCGTCCGGCGGTGGGAGTTATGGCCAGCCGAACCGACCTCGGGCGAAGCTACATTGTGGAAGGATGGAGGCGGCGGGAGTCGAACACACGGCGCGGGGTCCCCGATAACCATGGTGGTTGCGGTGGTTTGCAGCTCCGAGCCTCGCTCTCGTCGGGTCCATCGCTTCAACGCTTGCCAGAAACCAGCCACTCGTGCTCGCGAGAACCGGCCACCGCGTCGAACGCGATCCCGTTCGCCAAGGCGAGGGTCGATGCTCGCAT
>JBEBJC010000515.1:0-6014 GCA_040080105.1 Myxococcota bacterium | reverse complement strand
GTGAAGCACGTTTTCCCCCTCTCCCCCGATGCGGGGGAGAGGGGGAAAACGTGCTTCACCCCGGCTCTAACCGGCCCCCTCTCCCCTCTGGGGAGAGGGTTGGGGTGAGGGGCCTGAGCCCGCCGGCGGGATGGGAGTCAACAATTCCGCAGGACGGAGTCCGAGGACCAACACTTCCCCCTCACCCAGACCTCTCCCCGATGCGGGGGAAAGGGATCGGCCGGGAAGGGTTCGGCCGCACCATTCACACGAGCACGTCGTCTTCGAGGTAGTTGTCGAACCGCGTGAACTGGCCCTGGAAGGCGAGCTTCACCGTCCCCGTGGGGCCGTTCCGCTGCTTGGCGATGATCACCTCCGCCAGGCCCTTGTCCAACGACTCGGGGTTGTAGTACTCGTCCCGGTAGATGAACAGGATCACGTCGGCGTCTTGTTCGATGGCGCCGGACTCCCGCAAGTCCGACACCAGCGGGCGCTTGTCTGCGCGCGACTCGACCGCGCGGTTGAGCTGCGACAGCGCGACCACCGCGCACTCCAGATCCTTCGCCAGCGCCTTCAGCCCGCGCGAGATGGCGCTGATCTGCTGCTCGCGCGGCGCGCGCGCGTCGTCTCCCCGCATCAGCTGCAGGTAGTCGATCACGATCAGCCCGAGATCGGGATGCTCGGTCTTCAGGCGGCGCGCGCGCGCCCGCAGCTCGGACACGGCGAGCCCCGGGGTGTCGTCGATGTGGATCTTCGCCTTGCGGAGGTGCTCCGACGCGTCGAGGAACCGATCCCAGTCGTCGGTCTCCATCGTCCCCGTGCGCACCCTCCCGGCGTCGACCAGCCCGTGGCAGCACAACATCCGGGTCACGAGCTGGCCGCGCGACATCTCCATCGAGAACACGCCTACGCCGCACCCCTCCATCAGCGCCACGTTCTGCGCCACGTTGAGCGCGAGCGCGGTCTTGCCCATCGCCGGCCGCGCCGCCAGGATCAGCAGGTCCGACGAGTGGAGCCCCGCGAGCTTCTTGTCGAGGTCGGCGAACCCGGTGGTGAGGCCGGTGGTCGTCCCTCCCTTCTCGGCGAGCTTCTCGATCCGGAGGAGCTCCTCGTCGACCACCTCGGACACCTGACGCCACGACTTCCGCCCGCCGCCGATCCCGAGCCCGGTGACTTCTCGGGCCGCGCGATCGATCAGCGCGTTCACGTCGTCGGGCTGGGCGAACGCGGTGTTGACCAGGTCGAGCGAGACCCGGATCAGCTCCCGCAGCGCGGCCTTCTCGCGGATCACCTCCGCGTAGTGCGGGAGGTTCGCGGTCGACGGGGCGTGCTCGGGTAGCTCCGCGACGTAGCCGGCCCCGCCGAACCGATCGGCGCCGTCCCCGCGGAGGATCCGATCGGCCACGGTCACCAGGTCGATGCTCTCGCCTCGCCCCTGCATCTCGCCCAGCAGGCGGAACAGCGCGCCGTGCTCGGGCCGGTAGAAGTCCTCCGGACGCACGAGCTCTGCGACCCGCAACAGCTCGACGGGCTCCTGCAGCAGGCCGCCGAGCAGCGCGCGCTCGGCCTCCACTGCGGCAGGAGACGGACGGTCCAGCCAATCCATCGTTCGTTCCTCGACAACCCACGGGGATGGTAAACCCCGGACGACCGGAGCCCGCGGGCCGACCCCACAGCGAGCGCAGCGCCCACCGAGGGATCGAGCTCGATCGTCCTCCCAGGAGGGAGAGGGGCCGGGCGCCCCCGAAGATCAGGCGCGGATGACGTATACCCGGACGTTCGCGGTCACGTCGCGGTGCAGCCGCACCGGCACCGTGAACAGGCCGATGCTCTTGATCGGCTCGTCGAGCACGATCTGGCGCCGATCGACCTCGATGCCCTCCGCCGCGAGGGCCTCGGCCACGTCGCGGTTGGTGACGGCGCCGAACAGCCGGTCGTCCTCGCCGGTCTCGCGGCGGATCGACACCGCGGTGCCCTCGAGCTTCTCCTTCAGGTCCTTCGCGCCCACCAGGTTCTTCCGGCGGATCGCGTCGGCGACCCGCTTGTGGTGCTCGACCTGGCGCACGCTGCCTTCGGTGGCGGGGATCGCCAGGCCGCGCGGGATCAAGTAGTTCCGACCATACCCCGGCTTCACCTTGACGATGTCGCCAGCGTCACCCAGGTTGGTGACCTCTTTCCGCAGAATCAGTCGCATGAAATCCTCCGTGCCGACTCAGCGGCTTGCGTCGCCAATGTCGTCGTCGTCGTCGTCGTCGCCGAAGTCGTCGTCGTCGTCGTCACCGAGGCCGAGGGCGGCTTCGGCGGCGCGGCGCTTCATCTCTTCCTCGCGCCGGGCGCGCTGGACCGCGGCCTGCTCGATCCGAGTGGGCGCGTCGACCTCGATCGCGAGGCGCAGGGTCATGAACCGAACGACCTGATCGTCGTTGCGGATGCGGCGCTCGATCTCCGCCACCAGGGACGGGCCGCACAGGAAGTTCAGCCGCAGGTAGTGGCCACGCTGGTGCTTGGCGATCGGGTACGACAGCTTGCGCTTGCCCCAATCTTCGCGGTCGAGGACGTGGCCGTTGGCGCCGAGGACGATCGCCTCGACCTTCTCGGCGATGCCGAACACCGCGGTGTCGTCGATGTCGGGCCGGACGATGATGATGGTCTCGTACTCGTGAGAAAGCACGAATGCCTCCGGATGATCTGGCCCGGATGCCGGGCGGGAAGGGACGAGTCGCTGGACTCGATGGGCGGCGGGCGGGGCCCGTCCGATGAACGGCGGCCCCCGAGCCCGTCGATGAACGGTCAGTCTCCGGTGGTCTTCGGCGCGGGGGGCTCGGCGCGGCGGTTGGTCTCGTTCATCGCGGTGGACGCACCGCGCTCCACCACCAACGAGACCGCGTCTGCCGCACGGTCGACGACCGACGGCAGCGCATCCTCTTCGGCGGCGGTGAACGCCGACAGCACGAAGTCGGCAGTGTCCCAACCGGCGGGGGGGCGCCCCACGCCGACGCGGACCCGGACGAACCGGTTGCCGATCTTCGCGACGAGGTCCTTGAGGCCGTTGTGGCCCCCTGCCCCGCCACCTTGCTTGACCCTCACCTCGCCGAACGGCAGGTCGACCTCGTCGTGAACGACGACGACCTGGTCCTCCGGAACCTTGTACCAGCCGCGCAGCGAGGCCGCGGGCTGGCCGGACAGGTTCATGAAGCTCTGCGGCTTCGCGAGGACCACCGGACGGGTCCCCAGGCGGACGGACTCGACCAACGCCCCGAGCTGCGCGCGCTCCACCACTGCCGCCTGGCGCGCCGCGATGCGGTCGACCACCAGGAAGCCAGCGTTGTGGCGCGTGCGCTCGTAGCGCCGACCGGGATTTCCGAGCCCGAGGACCAGGTGCATCAGGCCTTCTTCTCGGCTTCGGGCGCGGCCGCCGCGGGCTTGGCCTCTTCGGCCACGTCGGAGCGCTTGCCGGCCAGCCGCACGACGAGGAAGTCGTCGGACGCGGCGAGCGTGACGCCCTCGGGCAGCGTGAGGTGCGACACGCGGTACGCGTCACCCACGTCCATCGGGCTCACGTCGACATCGATCGCGGCCGGGATGTTGTCGGCCTTACACGCGACCTTGAGCTGGCGGCGGATCAGCTGGACCCGGCCACCGACCACCGCGCCCTTCGGCCGACCGACCGGACGGAGCGGGACCATCACCTCGATCGCGTCGTCCGGCACGGCGTAGAAGTCGACGTGCAGGATGGCCCGGCTCACCGGGTGGCGCTGGACCTCGCGCACCAGGCAGTTCACCGACTCGGCGCCGATCTTGAGCTTCAGGATGGTGTTGCGGTCGCCGGTCGCCTTGAACAGCTCCGTCAACTTGATGGGGTCGACCTCGACCGGGACGGGGGCGCGGGTGCGTCCGTACACCACGGCCGGCACGATCCCACGGGCGCGCGACTTGCGGTTGGCGCCTTTGCCGCCGACCGGTCGGGGGGTGACTTCGATGCTGGTATCCATGTTCACTGCACCTCGTTCCGGGGCCGACTCCCTTCCGCGCGGGGCCGCCACCAGGACAATGGACAGTGAACGGACTAATCCGCTCACTGTCCCCTGGACTGGGCGGGCACCCTCGACGGGGAGCCGGGACAGAGCAAAATTGCTATTCGTGCCGACGAATCGGCACTCGGCGGGCGAACCCGCCGAACAGGCATCCTCCCCCCGCGGTGAGGCGGGCGGAGACAACCGGGCGGTCGGATATTCCGGCGCCCGGCGCGGCGCAACCGCGCGCTATCCGTCCTCTTGCAAGGGCAGGAACAGCCGCGAGATCGAGTCGTTGAAGTGGATCGCCCGAATCGCCTCGGCGAACGTCGGCGCGACCGACAGCACCTCGATCTTCTCCGACCGGTGACGCGCCGCGTCGGACAGCGGGATCGTGTCGGTGACGATCACCCGATCGAACACCGACTCCTGGATCCGGGCGACCGCCGGACCGGACAGCACCGCGTGGGTGGCGACCGCCATGATCTTGCGCGCCCCGGCCTCGCGGAGCGCCTGGCCCCCCTTCGACAAGGTGCCCGCGGTGTCGATCATGTCGTCGACCACGATCACGCACCGGTCCTTCACGTCGCCGATGATGTGGGCGACATCGGCCTCGTTCGGCGCCGAGCGGCGCTTGTCGATGATCGCGAGCCCCGCGCCGAGCCGGCGCGCGTACGAGCGGGCCCGCTCGACCCCCCCTGCGTCGGGCGACACGATCACCGTCTCGGTGGGCTCGGCGGTGACGAGGTTGTCGCGCACGTACTGGAACAAGGTGGGCTCGGCGTACAGGTTGTCTACCGGCACGTCGAAGAACCCCTGGATCTGGCCCGCGTGCAGGTCCATCGTCAGCACCCGATCGAGGCCGGCCGTCTGGATCAACATCGCCACCAGCTTCGCCGTGATCGGGGCGCGGGGCTGCACCTTCCGGTCCTGCCGGGCGTACCCGAAGTACGGCATGACCGCGGTGATGCGCCCGGCCGAGCTGCGGCGACAGGCCTCCGCCATGATCAGCAGCTCCATCAGGTTGTCGTTCGCCGGGGCGCAGGTCGACTGCACCAGGAACACGTCGCGACCGCGGACGTTCGCCCCGATCTCGACCCGGATCTCGCCGTCGGAGAACCGGCCGACCATCGACTCCGCCAAGGGCTGGCCGAGGCGTTGGCAGATCCTGCGGGCGAGCGCCGGGTTCGCGTTCCCCGTGAACAGCATCATCTCGCCGGTCATGTCCACCCCGTGGAAGAAGTAGGGGCGGCAGGATTCGAACCTGCGAATACCGGAGTCAAAGTCCGGTGCCTTAGCCGCTTGGCGACGCCCCTGCGCGCCGTCTGCTACCTAATGGGCCACCCGAGACCGGGCCAGACCCACCTTCACCCGCTCGGGGCCACCAGCCGCCGAACCGCGGCCCGGATCCCCTCGACGGTGAGCTCGAACATCGGGAACAACGCCCCGATCGCGGAGACGGTCGGGTGCTCCCAGTACCGTCGCGCGTCCGGGTTCAGCCACACCGACGCCGGCGCGACCGCCCGGATCCGCTTCAGCCACTCGATCCCGGCGAGGGACTCGTGCCCGGGCCAGGTGTACGGGGTGAACAGCTCGTACGGCGCCATCGAGGCGTCCCCGACGAAGATCAGTCGGTGGCGCGGGCCGAACTTCCCCAGCGCCTGCTCGGTCGGGACCTTCGCGAGCTGCTCGATGTCCTCGTACAGGTGGCCATACACGCAGTTGTGGAAGGTGTACGAGGTGAAGCTCTTGAAGCCCTTGGTGCGGGCGGCGGCGCTGAACAGGCGCGACACGGTCTCGTGGTGGGGGGACATCGAGCCCCCGGCGTCCATCATCAACACCAGGTGGACCTGGTTGATCCGCGCCCGCTGCTCGACCAACTCGATCTCGCCCGCGTTGTCGGCGGTGCGGCGGACGGTGCCCGGAAGGTCGAGCTCCACGTCGCCGTCGCGGGTGAGCTTCCGCAGCGCCCGCAGCGCCACCTCGTAGTCGCGGATGTCGAGCGTGCGGTCGGTTCGGTAC
>JBEBJC010000514.1:0-6018 GCA_040080105.1 Myxococcota bacterium | reverse complement strand
CTTCACCACCCCGTACCTGCTGGTGGACCGCGACGACGGCGGGCGCGACGACACCGACGAGTGGTGGCAGCTCGACGCGCGCACCGGCGAGGTGAGCGTAGGGCCGCAGCGCCTCGCGTTCACTTGCGCGCTGCCGAAGGAGACCGACACCGTGCGCCAGCCGTTCCCGGTGGCGATGTACGGCCACGGCCACGGCAGCACCCGGTTCGAGTCGTTGCTGCTCGCGTGGGCCGGCACCCGGATGGGCGTCGCGATGTGTGGGATCGAGTGGCCGGGGCACGGCATCGACATCTCGCCCGAAGAGGTCGCGCTGTTCAACGGACTGCTCGACGCCAAGCAGCTCGGCCCGACCATGACCCACCTGCTCGACGGGCGCGCGCGCGACCTGAACAACGACGGGCGGGTCGACTCGGGCGGCGACCAGTGGATCTCCGACCCGTTCCACTCGAGCGACATGGTCCGCCAGGGCGTGATCGACTGGATCCAGTTCGTGCGGGCGCTCCGGCAGTGTGGGACCGGCGAGATGGACGTGCTGGCCGAGGACGGCGACCGGATGCACACCACGATGGCGTGTGACTGGGACGAGAACGGCGTGCCCGACATCGGCGGCCCCGACGTGCAGTACTACTCGCTCGGCGGCTCGCTCGGAGGCATCAACAGCGCGGTCGCCGCAGCGGTGATGCCCGAGCTGTCCGCCACCGCGACCATCGTCCCCGGTGGGGGGTTGCTCGACGTGGGCATCCGCAGCGATCTCGGCGGGGTCGTGTCCGCGGTGCTCGGGCGGATGTTGACCCCGCTGATCCTCGGCCTGCCCAACGACGCCGGCGGGCTGTCGATCGTGCAGGAGGTCAACCAGTACATGGACATGGAGCAGGTGCCGATCGCCACCTTGGCCTCGGTGCCGGCGGGCGGGCGGATCGTCGTCGAGAACCTCGACAACGGGGAGACCCGCGAGGGCCTGATCCCGACCGACGGGCGGCTCCGGGTGGCGATCCCGGCGTCGGCGATGAGCGCCATCGAGAAGAAGATCGCGACCGGCATGCCCGACGAGGGCCCCGGCGCCGAGATCTGGTCGATCCCGGACAACGCGGGCCTCGGGGATCGGCTGGTGCTCACGGTGTACGACGCCTCGGGCGCCGAGGTGGCCCGGATCGACAGCTTCGAGGCCGACACCGTGTACGAGGGCGTCACCTACCCGGCCGGCTCGCCGCTTGTCGCCGCGTCACACGGGCTCGGGCGGGTGCGCGGCACGCCGGACTTCCGCAGGCTGGTGATGGCCACGTCGGTGGCGATGGAGTCGGGCGACCCGATCTCGTACGGACCCCACTGGTTCCTGGAGCCGTTCGAGGCGCTCGGCGGCAAGCCCGCCAACGTGCTGCTCCAGCCCGGGATCGGCGACCAGGCGGTCACGATCAGCGCCGGGCTGGCGCTGGCGCGGGCGGCAGGGATGGTCGAGATCCACGAGATCGACCCGCGGTACGGCACCACCCCGGATCAGTGGCTGATCGACCACAAGGTGCTGCAAGGGCTCGAGGGGTTCGGGCCGTACACCGACGCGGCCGGGTACCCGGCGCTGTTCGACCCCGACGATCTGGACCTCGGCGCCGATGGCTCCGGCGTGCCGTCCGAGACCCCGCTGCGGGCGACGCTGCAGACCGAGTCCGGGATGTCGGGCCTGCGCCTGTCGTACCCACGGACCACCGGGATGCACGGGTTCGACAGCCCGGATCCGACCCGGCCGTTCGACACCGCGATCTACGTCGGGACCTCGGTCTCGTGGTACCTCGCGAGCGGCGGGCTCGACCTGCGGTCCGACCCGTGTATGGGCAGCGAGAGCTGCGACGACATCCCGCCGGTGATCCTGCCGCCGATCGAGTGACGGCGAGGTTAGGGGGAGGTCCTCGGAGGTCGTCGTGCCGAAGCTCCCCCGCCTGCTCGCCCCCCTCGTCCGCGACGGTCGCCGCAGCCAGGGCGGCCAGCTCCGGCCCGCCACCTGGGACGAGGCGCTCGACCGCGCCGCCGCCGGGTTCCGCGCGTCGATCGACGCCCACGGCGGCTCGTCCACCGGGATGTTCGCGTGCAGCAAGGCGACGAACGAGGTGAACTACGTCGCGCAGAAGTTCGTGCGCCTCGCGCTGGGCTCGAACAACGTGGACAGCTGCAACCGAACTTGACACGCGCCCAGCGTCGTCGGTCTGGCGACGGTGTTCGGGGCGGGCGGCGGCACGAGCAGCTACCGCGAGGTGGAGGAGACCGACGTCATCCTGCTGGTCGGGTCGAACGCCCGCGAGGCGCACCCGATCTTCTTCCACCACGTGATCAAGGCGGTGCGGCGCGGCGCGCGACTGTACGTGGTCGACCCGCGGCGCACGTCGACCGCCGGGTGGGCGACCGCGTGGCTCCCGGTGAACGTGGGCGCCGACATCGCGTTCGCCAACGCGCTCGGCCACGTGTTGTGTGAGGAAGGCCTGGTGAACGAGACGTTCGTTCGCCGCGCCACCACCGGGTTCGACGCGTGGCGGAGCCACGTCGCCCGGTACCGACCCGAAGACGTGGCGGAGGTCACCGGGATCGACCCGGCACAGATCCGCGCGGTGGCCCGCGACTTCGGTCGCGCCGACCGGGCGATGATCTGCTGGACGCTCGGGATCACCGAGCACCACAACGCGGTCGACAACGTGGTCTCGCTGATCAACCTCTCGCTCGCCACCGGGCACGTCGGCCGGTGGGGCTCGGGGCTGAACCCGCTGCGCGGCCAGAACAACGTGCAGGGCGGCGGCGACATGGGCGCGCTGCCGCACAAGCTGCCGGGGTTCCAGGACCTGGAGGTCGCGGCGAACCGCGAGCGGTGTGAGTCGGCGTGGGGCACCCCCGGGGCGATCCCGCCCACCAACGGCTGGCACCTGACCCAGATGTTCGAGGCGATGGACCGCCGCGAGCTCCGCGCGCTGTACGTGTTGGGCGAGAACCCTGCGGCGTCGGAGGCGAACGTGGGCCACGCGGTCCACCTGCTCGCCGGGCTCGACCACCTGGTGGTGCAGGACCTGTTCCTCACCCCGACCGCGGAGCTGGCCGACGTGGTGTTGCCGGCGAGCGCCGCGTGGTGTGAGTCGGAGGGCACCGTCACCAACAGCGAGCGCCGGGTGCAGCGGTGCCGGAAGGCGATCGAGCCACCGGGAGAGGCGCGAGACGACATCGACATCCTGAACGCGCTCGCGCGGAGGCTCGGCGTCGACCTGGGCGTGACCACCGCGGCGGCGGCGTGGGAGGAGCTCCGCCGGGTGAGCCCGATGCACGCGGGGATGTCGTGGGACCGGATCGCCACCTCGGGTGGTCTGCAGTGGCCGTGCCCGACCGACGACCACCCCGGCACCCCGTTCTTGCACGGCCGCTTGTGGCAGGATCCGATCACCGGCCCGCCAGCGCCGTTCTCGGTGGTCGACTGGGTGCCGGTGGCCGACCCGATCGACGACGAGTTCCCGCTGCTGCTCACCACCGGCCGCAAGCTCGACGCGTACAACACCGGCGTGCAGTCCGGCGTGCTCGACTCCCCGCTGTCGCGCGGGGAGGCGCTCGAGCTGTCGCCCGCCGATCTCGAGCGGTACGGGCTGCGCGAGGGTGACCGCGTGCGGGTCCGCTCGCGCCGCGGGGCGGTGGAGACCGAGGTCCGCCTCGACCCGTACCTGCGCGCCGGGCTCGCGTTCATGACGTTCCACCACCCCGACGTGGTCGACACGAACCAGCTCACGACCGACACGTGGGACCCTCGATCCGGCACGGCCGAGTTCAAGGCCACCGCGATCCGGATCGAGACGGAGTTCGCGCGTCCGGCCTGACCCGGCGGTCCTCGGGCTCCACCCTGCAGAGTTCTTTCGATCGTCGCTTGCCGCCGACCGTCGCCCGACGTAAAGTTCCCCGCTCGGTGGAAACCGGCCACCGACGGGGGGTTCTGCATGTGGTGGGTGGTGACGGCGCGCGCCGGGTCGATCGCGGGCCTGGGCGTTCCGGGGGCCGGCGGGGGCTTCGCCGGGCCGGCCGAGCCCGGCGCGTTCGGGGTGGCGGTGTCACCGACCGCGCCGATGGCGGCGACCGAGCCCGAGCTGATCGTCGACCTGGGCGTGTTGGGCACACGCAGCCGGACGCTGCTCGACACGTGGGGCGAGGCGCTCGACAAGCGCGGGGCCACCCCGATCCCCTCGCTCGGGTTCGCGCTGCCGCTGGGGGACTTCGCGATCGGGGCCGCGTTCCACGTCCCGTACGCGCGCGCAGCGAACGGCGAGCCGGACGGCCCGCAGCGGTTCTACGGCGTGACCTCGTCGCTGCGCCTGCTCGAGCAGGACCTCTCGCTCGCGGTGCGCCCGGTGGCGCCGGTGACGCTGGGCGCCGCGGTCCGGGTCGGCGAGTTCACCTTCTCGTCGCACAAGGCGATCGACACGGGCGCGATGCTCAACGCGTCACTCGCGCCGGACCCCGCGTTGCCGGTGGGAGACCCGCTGCTCGAGGGGAGCCAGAGCCTCGCGTCGATCGACGACGTGGTGGTCTCGTTCGTCGCGGGGGCAGCGCTCGACGTGGGCCGTCACCACCTGGTCGCCTCGTTCCGACCCGCGTGGGCCACCCGGGGCCGGGGGTCGGTCACGTTCGTCCCCTCGACCGACTTCAGCGCCGAGATCGGCGGAGACGTGCGGGTCGAGCTGGTGATGCCGGCGCAGCTCGACCTCGCGGCGCGGCTCGCGCTCGGGCCGGTGGTGCTCCACCCCGAGCTGCAGTGGGTCGGGTGGGGACGCACCGGCCGCAACGTCGCCGAGGTGACCTCGCTCGAGCTGACGCTGCCCGACCCGCTGCTCGACGGGGTGCTGTCGTCGGCCGGGCTCGATCAGGCGGACTTCGTGACCAGCCAGCAGGGCGCGACCGAGGCCGACATGCACTGGCACGACGTGGTGAACGTCGGCCTGGCGGTTTCGGGCCAGGTGAGCCCGTCGGTCGAGCTGCGCGCGGGCGGTTGGTACTCGCCCTCCGCGATCGAGGACGACTACGTGCACTCCGGGAACCTCGACTTCACGGTGATCGACCTGCGGGCCGCGGGTGCGGTGCGGTTCACCGACGCGATCGGGGTGGTCGGGTCCCTCGACGTGATGCCGGGGTTCGCCCGCACCATCACCACCTCGCAGTACTCCCAGACCGACCCCGCCGCGCCTCCGCTGGCGCTGCCGGTCAGCAACGGGGTGTACGACGTGGACCTGTGGCGGGCCGGGCTCACGGTTTGGGTCAGGTTCCCGACCCCCACACCTGCGCGCGAGGAGGCTACATGATCGCCTGGTTGTCGGGGTACTCCCTCGCGGCCACCGTGCCCGAGGGCCTGAGCGCCCAGATCCACCCGGGGGCGTTCACCTTCGTCGCCGAGTCCCTCGCGGCCGAGCCGCTGGCGTTCGGGCCGCTCGACCTCGACGCCGAGCTCGACTGCTACGACCTGTCCGTGCGGAACTTCAACCTGTCGATCGCGGTCGAGTCCCTGGTGGTCGACCCGGCCGACGGCTCACTGTCGGTCGATCTGTCCCTCGGGCGGGTGCGGGGCGAGGACATCTCGGTCGAGGGGGTCAGCGGGACCTTCGACCTGTGCTTGGACTTCGACGCCACCGTCGAGTACGTCGAGCTGGTGAACGGCCGGATCACCGGCGAGCTCACCGCCGAGCGCGCGGGTGACCACGTCGAGCTGTCGTTCGTCACCCCGCCCACCCTGTCGGGCGAGATCGACTCGGACATCGACTGGTTCCCCGACGACCTCGCGTGGGCGCTGTTCGGCGACCTGGTGTTCGACCAGGTCGAGCAGGTGCTGGCGACCGAGATCAGCACCCTGCTCGAGGAGCCGATCAACTGCGTGGTGGCGTCGTCGTTCGGGGACGTGTCGACCTCGCTGCAGGTCGCCGCGCTCGAGGCGAGCCCGCAGGGCGTGTACGCGTCGGTGGACGTGGCGTTCCCCGAGGTGGACGGTCCCGACGCCCCCTCCCCCACCCCGCTCGA
>JBEBJC010000513.1:0-6023 GCA_040080105.1 Myxococcota bacterium | reverse complement strand
CGGTGAACCGCGCGTAGCCGTCGGCGGCGACGCCGGCGTGGGGGCCCGGCGTGGGCGCGAACCCGGCGCTGCCCCCGACCAACATCGCCTGGCGGTGCACCACCCGACCGAGGTCGTCGTCGGGGACCCGGGTGAGGAGCGCGGCCAACGGCTCGCGCGCCGGGTCCCAGGTGAGATCCCGGCCGTGGGCGGCGCCGATCTGGCCCACCAGCCGCGCGAGCCCGGCCAACCGCTCGGGCGCGGGCGGCTCCATCACCCGGTAGATCGGGTCGACCACCGCCCCGGCGCGGGTCAGGAACCGCGCCCCCTCCTGGTTCGCGAGCAGGCTCACCTGCTCGTTCCACCGCTCGACGGTGTGGCGCCCTTCCCGCAGCGCGACGAACCGAGCGCCGTCCGGCCCTACGTCGACCTCGACCTCCTCGCGCCGCACCCGCAACATCCCGCGCCGATCGGCGCCCGCGAGCAGCACCGGCCCGAGCGCGGCGAACGCCTCGAGGCTCCGCACCACCGCGGGGTCGGCGCACGGCGGGGGCGCGCCGTCCACCCACGCCTGCACCGCGGCGTACCACGTCTTGCACCGGCTCCGGATCACCGCGCGCGACAGGGCGGTCTCCGCGCACACCCCGTCCGGCCCGACCGTCATCCGGAACACCAGCGCGCGCCGGTCCACCGCAGGGAGCAAGCTCGTGCGGCCTTCACACAGGGCGAATGGCAACATCGGCACACACAGCCCGGGCAGGTACACGGTGGAGCCGCGCCGCACCGCCTCCGCGTGCACCGCGGATCCGGGGCGGACGAAGTGGGTGGTGTCGGCGATCGCGTACCACACGGTGAACCCGTCGCCCGCGCGCTCGACCATCAGCGCCTGATCGAGGTCTCGCGACGTCTCGAAGTCGATGGTGCAGAACGGCACCGCGCGCAGATCGACGAGCCCGTCCACGTCCGGGGGATCGACGAACGCGCCCGCCTCGTCCTCACACGCTGGTGGGAACGACAGCGCGAGCCCGCCCGCCACCGCGACCCCGTACACCTGGGCCAGCGCCGAGCCGGCGACCGCCAGCACCCGCCCGTCCGCCCCGACCCACGCCCCGTCGACGCTGCGGACGGTCACTCGGCGTCGGCGATCGCCGCCGGCTCGTCCCGCGGGAGCAGCCCGTGGTCGGCGAGCGACTGGCACAACGTGGTCTGCGCTTCGTCGGCGAACGGCGAGTCCGGCGCGAACGCGGCGCCGCAGGTCGACAGCGCGGCCGACGCGGTCACCCCGGGCACGTACATCGCGCCTTGTTTGCCGAGGTACTCACACTCCCCCCGCGCGCAGCGCTGCAGCTCGGCGAACGGGTCGCTGGTGCGGCTGACCGCCTGGCGGGCGGCGCCGAGGCCGGTGTTGTACGACAGCACCGTCAGCGCGGCGCGATCGGGGTTCGGCACGAGGTCGGGCGCGTCGTACCACCGGGTGAGCAGGTCGAGCGCGGCGACGGTGGACCGCGCCAGGTCCTTGCGGTCGTCGATCGCACACGCCCGGATCGCGCACCGGTCGCCCGCCCGGTACGGGCTGTCCGGCGACGCGACCGTGCCCGGCTCGGGCGACCAGGTGCTGCCGCCCAGATCGCAGTCCTGCACCGCCAGTCCGAACTCGATCGCGGTCTCGGGCATCAGCTGCCAGGCGCCCGCGGCGCAGGCGTACGACACCGCCTCGGTGTCGAGGTAGCTCTCCCACATCGGGATGCCGATGAACACCGGGGGCAGCCCGCGGCGCTGCATCTCTTGGCGGATCGCGTCGAGCTCGCCGGTGGTCCGGCCGCTCTCGAGCGCGATCTTCTGGCCGCGCGAGCTGCGGAGCACCGCCTCGACCAGCGCCTGGAACTCGGGGTCGTCGGCGCGGTGCGGCAGGTACCGTGCGAGCACCGCCTTCGCGGGGTTCGACAGCGCCGACTCGCCGGGGGTGCCGGGGGCCATCCGCAGCCCGCTCCACTCCGGCACCGTGCAGCCGGCGACCAGGGTCACCACCACCGCAGCCGCCGCGGTTGCGGCGTTCGACGCGATCGAGTTGCTGCGGGACAGGTCTCACCTCGCCGTGACCCAACATACCCCGGCCCCCGCCTCGGGGTCCAAAGTCGACCGGCGCGCCGGGTCTCGACCCCCCATCGGCCGGCGCCCGGCTCCAGGTTTCACCCCGCGGTTACACCGGGTCGCCGCAGCGCGGCCCGCTCGATCAACGCGAACCACGCCGACCAGTCGCGATCCCGCAGGAACCTGCGGACGTGCGGCACGTCGGACGGGACCAGCCGGACGTGCGGCAGGGCGGCGAGCTGGAGCAGGACCTCCGCCAGCGGCGTGTCCTCCGCGTTCGGGTCGGCCGGGAGCACCACCCGATCGACCAGCCGCGCCGCCCACGCCCGGACCTTCGCCGACGGCAGCTCGCCCGCCTCCCACCGGGCGAGGATCGCCAACACCGCCGCCGTGTCCGGTAGGTGCTCGGGCGGCGGCGGGGGCTCGGGCGGAACGGCGAGCTCGGCCACGTGCTCGGCGCAGAACCGGGCGATCGGATCGTCGGCCCGCACCTGCGCGAGGTGCTGCAGCAGACGCTCGCGCGCGGCGGCTGCCGCTTCGCGCTCCCCCGAGGTCGTGGCGCCTCGGTGCAGCCGCTCGACCCGCTCGAGGCGCATCCGGATGCGTCGTTCGTCGACTCGACCCATACCGAGAGGGTAGCAGGAGTCTCGGCGGGGCGCGCCCTGCGCGGGAGGTCGCGTGCGGATGTTGGTGGTGGATCTCGACGGGACGACGCTCGACCACGAGGGCCGCCTGTCGGACGTCGACGTCGCCGCAGCTCGGGCGCTGGCCCTCGCGGGGATCCCGGTCACGATCGCGACGGGGCGCTTGTTCACCGGGACCCGGTGGGTGGCGGAGGCGCTGGGCGTCCGGGGCACGGTGGCGGTGATGAACGGATCGGAGCTGGTGGACGTGCAGTCCGGCGAGACCCGGCACGCGCGGACGCTCGCCGCCTCGGTGCGCACCGGGATGCACGGGGTGTTGTCGTCGCGTGGGTTCGGCACGTTCCTGTTCGGGACCCGCCGGATCCACTACGGCGCCGACCACGAGCGCCACGCGCCGTACCTGTCGATCTGGACCCGCGAGCTCGAGCGGTGGGGCGACGTGTTCGACGCGCCCGACTGGCACACCGGCGACGACGTGTTGGCGGTGGGGGTGGTCGGCCACCCCGACGCGCTGTCCGAGCTGCGCGATCACCTGCGGCTCCAGCTGCCGGCCGAGATCGAGACCGTGTTGTTCGGCACGTTCGACGGCCACGGGTTCCTGAAGATCCGCCACGCGGCCGACGACAAGGGCACCGCCCTCGCGCGGCTGGCGGAGGAGCGCGGCCTCGGGATCGCCGACTGCGTGGCGGTCGGCGACTGGACGAACGACATCCCGATGTTGCAGGTGGCTGGCCGCTCGTTCGCGATGGGTCACGCGCGCGAGGAGGTCCGGATCCACGCGGACGAGGTGCTCGACGCCAGCCGCGACGGAGGGGCGATCGCCGAGGTCGCGCGGAAGGTGTGGGACATCGGCTGACCGCTCGGGCGCGGCGAGCCGCTCAGAGCCCCGGCAGCTTGAACGGCAGCCCGGCGGGCTGCTCCTTGCCCTGCATCATCAAGATCGGGATCATCATCCCGATCATCGGCCCGAGGTTCTGCTGCAGCGCCGCTCGGTCGGTGTCCGACAGCTTCGCGTCCACGAACAGCTCGATCACCCGCTCGTCCCACGGCCGAACGCCGACCGTGAGCCCGAGCGACCCAGCCGGGTCCACCGTACGCAGCAGCAGCGGGCTGGTGCGGGCGGCGGCGAGGCCGGCCGCGTCGAGCCACGGCTCCCCCGCCTCCGACAGCGCGGCCACCACGACCAGCGGGTTCGAGCCGACCGCCACCCGTCCGTCGTCGGCGAACTGGGCGTACACGACCGACTTGTCCCCGTACACCACCAGCGACCGCGACCCGGTGCGCACCACCCCGGACGCCTTTCCGTTTCGCGCGAGCGTCTTCACCAGCCCGCCCACCTTCAGCTTGCGGTCGACCCCCACCAGGCGGACCATCCCGACCCACTGGCCGCCCTTTCGCGGGTTGCCGAGGAACGCGATCGAGCCCCCGTCCGGGATCCGGACCTCCTCCATCAGCCCCTGCAGCGCCTCGCGCGCAGGCACGGCCTCCGAGTCGCCGGTCAGCGCGCCGAGCAGCAGCTCGTCGAGGGGGGCCGACACGGTCATCACCATCGAGGGCGGCTGCAGCACCCGCCCCACGGGGATGTCGGCGTCGGTCCTGCGCAGCGCGGGCGGCAACGCCTCGGGCAGGGTGAACCGCGCGATCGCCGGGGCTCCGCCGGCCAGCGGCAAGAACGCGTGCATCGCCTCGAGCTTGTCCGCGCCTTTCTTGTCGCGCAGCCGCACCGCGCAGCCGGCCACGTCCGGGATCCCGTCGAGGGCCGGGCGGGGATCGGGCGACGCCGAGGCGGCGCTCGTCTCCCCCGACGACACCGACAGCCAGCCCCCGTGCAGCAGCGCGCGGTGAGGCGCGCCCTTCACCGTCAGCGTCCAGCTCGCCTCCCTCGGCTCCGCGGCCTCCCCGGAGGCGGCGGGCGCGGCGCCGGGGTCGATCCGCGCGACCAGGGCACCGGCTTGCTCGACCGAGCCGGAGAACGGCAGGCGGAGCTCCTTGAGCCCGCTGTCGGGGTGAACCACCAGGGTGAACCCCTGCGCATCGTCGATCCCCGCCGCTGCCGCCGCGCCGTCGGTCGACAGCTCGGACAACAGGCGCGGGATCGGGCTCGCCGTGAGCGCCGGCGGCAGGGGCACCGAGCGGGCGATCCCGGTCACCGCGGCGAGCGGAGAGCACGACACCACCAGCTCCGCCGCGGGGTATCGACCCCCGAGCTCGTGTACTGCCTCGGGCGCCGGGCCCGCGAACGCCGAAATCGCCCAGCCCCACATCGGCTCCTCCTGCCGGCCGACTAGCCCGGACGACCGCCGTGGACCACCGACCGAGAACGGGTGAGAACGGGGGGATGGAGCTGCAGCCCGGAACGGTGGTGGGAGATCGGTACGCGGTCGACGCGCCGATCGGCCGTGGCGGCGTGGCCACGGTGTACCGCGTCCGGCACCTCACCCTCGACACCCTGCACGCGCTGAAGGTGTTGCAGCACGTCACCGGCTCGGTGCAGGAGCGGCTGCTGCGCGAGGGCAAGCTCCAGGGGCGGCTCGGTCACCCGAACGTGGTGGCGGTCACCGACGCGATCGACGTGCGGGGGGTGCCGGCGCTCGTGCTCGAGCTGGTCGACGGGCCGAACCTCGGCGCGTTGCTCGCCCAGCGCGCGCTCACGGTGCCCCAGATCGACCTGTTGGGCGCCCAGATCCTGGCCGGGGTGGCGGCCGCACACGAGGCGGGCCTGGTGCACCGCGACCTCAAGCCCGCGAACGTGCTGGTGGCGCGCACCCGCCTCGGGCTGGTCGCGAAGGTCACCGACTTCGGGCTTGCGCGGGTGCTCGACGACGACCTCGACGGGCGGCGCACCCGCACCGGGGCGGGCCTCGGCACCCCGCAGCACATGGCGCCCGAGCAGATCCGCGACGCGAAGGACGTCGACGAGCGAGCGGACGTGTGGGCGCTCGGCACGGTGTTGTACGAGCTCGCCACCGGCAGGCCCGCGTTCGACGACCCGGATCGCCTCGCGCTGTTCCTCGCGATCGCCGAGGGCCGGTACACCCGGGTGGAGGTGATCCGCCCCGACCTGCCGGACCGGATGGTGCACGCGATCGGACGGGCGCTGTCGGTCGATCGGAGGGACCGGCCGCCCCACGCCGGCGCGCTGCTCGAGCTGTGGGCCCCGGCTACCGCCCAGGACCCGTCCCTGTGGGACGCGGCCACGGTGGAGCTGGCGCGCACGCTGGCGCCGAGCGTGACCAGCCGCTCGTCCGGCTCGCCCGCCCGCTCCTCCGACAACCGGACCTGGGTGGAGCCGCCCCCGCCCCCTCAGCC
>JBEBJC010000512.1:0-6032 GCA_040080105.1 Myxococcota bacterium | reverse complement strand
GCAGCGGCGGGCGCTCGAAGTCGAACGTGTCGCGCACCAGCGGATCCAGCGCCGCCAACACCTGCTCGACCGAAGCCCGCTCCCGCGGGTCGATCCGGGTCATCACGTCCACGACCTGCTGCATCGCAGCCTGCATCGCCGAATCTGCGCCCGCGATCGCCGGGAGGCGGATCGGCATCTGGGCCAACACCTGATCGCGCGACGCCTCGATGTCCGCGCGCCGGTCGAGCTGGAACGGCGGCCGCCCGGTGAGCAGGAACACGAGCAGCGCGCCCGCGGCGAACACGTCGGTCGCCGGGGTGGGCGTCTTGCCGTCGAACTGCTCGGGCGCGGCGAACTCCGGCGTGCCGACGAACGCGCCGGTGCGGGTGACCCGCTCTCCCACCGCGCCGGAGACCTTCGCGATCCCGAAGTCGGCGATCCGGACCACCGGCGCCTCGTCCCGCCCGGTCTGCGCGGCCAGCAACACGTTGTCGGGCTTGAGGTCCCGGTGGATGACCCCCACCTGGTGTGCCATCTCGAGCGCGCGCAGCACCTGCCGGAGGATCCCGGCGGCCACCGGCCCCGACAGCGGTCCGACCCGGTCGACGTGCGCCGCGAGGCTCCCCCCCTCCTCGAACCGGGTGACCAGGTACGGCTCGATGCCCGCCCGGTGCACGAACCCGCGCAGCTCCACGATGTTGTCGTGATCGAGCTCCTGTAGGATCTGCGCCTCGGTCGACAGCCGTCGCAGGAAGCTCCCGCTGGCGCGCGCCGAGTACAGCACCTTGATCGCGAGCTTCGGTCCGATCGGTTCGCCACCCCGATCGTCGAGCTCGCGCGCCAGGTAGGTGAGCCCCGCGCCGCCGACGGCGAGGCACTTCTCGATCCGGTAGTGTCGGTCGAGCACGTCTCCTGCGGCGAGCACCAGCCCCCACCCGTCGGTGGGGCGGTGAACACCACACGAGAGGTTCGGACAGCTCGTCTCGTTCCCCTCGAAGGTCGACAGGCAGCGGCCGCAGTACATCGCGGAAGGCATGCCGATGTGTACGACGTCCGGGCCGCCGGGGCAACGGGATCAGGGCGCGGGCGCGAGGAACCGTTCGAGTGGGAGCAGGCAGAAGCCGTCTGAGGCGAGCGCCTGCCACTGGGCCCGGTACACCGCGATCGAGGCGCGACCGGTCCGGGTGTCGGTCGCGGTGCCGCACCCTTCGTACCGCCCGTCCGGCCCCGCGTGGTCGGCGTCACAGGCGACCACTCCCCCCACCTCCCCCGCGGCGACGACCGGCCGGCACAGGTGCTCCGACGCCACGTCGAAGATCACCACCTTGTACCGGCGGCCCGGGGGGCGGTCGGACCGCCGCAGCCCGAGCCACTGCAGGGTCCGCACGGGGTCACCCTTGCCCTCCCCCTCCGCGAAGGCCCGCAGGTCGCGGGTCGGCACCACGTACAGCCACGCCGTGTTGCGCGCGCGCTTGCGCAGCGGAGACACCCACGCCACCGACAGCTGCTGCGGCGGTGGGTCCAACGAGTCGAGCGCGCACTCCGGCGCACCTTCGGCGGACCAGCTGGTCGTCGCGAGCCACCACGTCAGCGTCATCGGCCGTCCTCCCCGAGGTGCTCCACCAGCGCCGCCAACATCCGGTGCTCGATCGAGCCGACCACGTCGCCGGCGGGCGCTGGGGGTGGATCGATCAGGAACCGCTCCCGCGCCGCCTCGATCCGGCGGACCGCCCGGATCGTCGCGTCCTCGAACCCCGGGTCGTCTTCCTGCGCGCGGACCAGCGCCTCGAACAGCTCGAGCTGGAGCTCGGGGACGTCGCCCACCAACAACAGGTCGACGGTGGCGGCGGTGGCCCCGAGCACGAGCTCGTGCGGAGACCAGCGCGGGGTCACCGCCTTCATCTTCAGGTCGTCCGACAACACGAGACCGCCGAACCCGAGCTCCCCGCGCAGCACCCGCGGGACCACTGCCGGCGACAGGGTCGCGGGCCACGTCTCGTCCCACTCGGGGTACACCACGTGGCCGGCCATCACCGCCCCCACGCCGGCCCCGATCGCGGCGGCGAACGGCGGCAGCTCGGTGCGCCGCAGCTCGGGCGCGTCCCGCTCGACCACCGGGAGCTCGTGGTGGCTGTCCACGGCCGTGTCGCCGTGGCCCGGGAAGTGCTTCGCGCACGCGATCACCCCGGCCGACTGGAGCCCGCGGACCATCCCGACCACCGCGGCCGCCACGCGCTTCGGATCACTGCCGTACGAGCGATCCCCGATCACCGGGTTCGCCGGGTTCGAGTCCACGTCGGCCACCGGCGCGAGGTCGAAGTTGAACCCGACCGCCCGCAGCTCGTGCCCGATCGCCCGCCCGAGCTGCTCGGGCAGCGTGGGATCGACGGCCGACGCGGCCCCCACCACCCGCGCGGCGGGCCAGCTGGCGCCGAGCTTCAGCGCGCGGACCCGTCCCCCCTCCTGGTCGAGCGCGATCAGCGCCGGATCGTGCGGATCGACCCGAGACGCGAGGTCGCGGCACAGGTCGCGCGACTGGTCGAGCTCCACCAGGTTCCGCCCGAACACCAGGAACCCCGCCGGCACTACCGCGTCGATCAGCCGCCGCAGGTCTCCGTCGACGGCCTCGCCGCCGAACCCCAGCAGCAGCCGCTGCCCCGCCCGGCGCTTCCGGTCGGCGAGGGAGGTCCCCGGACCGACGGCCTCGACCACGGTCCTCAAGATCCGCTCCCCCGGCGGTCCTCCGGGTGCTCCGCGAGCTCGATCAACACGCCGCCGGTGGACTTCGGGTGCACGAAGATCACCCGCGTGCCGTGGGCGCCGGGAGTGGGCTCGGGGGTGGTGAACGCCCACCCGCGCTCGCGCAAGCGGGCCACGTCGGCGTCGAGATCGTCGGTTCGGAAACACAGGTGGTGCAGCCCCGGTCCGCGCTTCTCCAGGTGACGCGCGATCGGCCCAGCCCCTTCGAGCGGGGTGACCAGCTCGACCGTGGTGGGGCCGGCGACGGGGAGGAACGCGGTGGAGGTCTGCGCCGAGACGACGTCCTCGGCGCCCCGCAGCGTGAGCCCGAGGTCGTCGGTGAACCGGCGGATGGACGCGTCGAGGTCGGACACCGCGATCGCGACGTGGTCGAGAGCTGTGATCATCGTGCCTCACTGTGCGGGCGGAGCCCGCCGGTCGACTCGTGGGGACCTCAGGTGGTCAGCCGGGGGTACGCGTCGGACAGCCAGCGCCACACCAGGCTGTGCACCAGGCCCCCCACCGGGACCGGCACCAGGTCCCCTACCGCGGCGTCTGCCCGGTGCCACTGCGCCTGCTCGAGGGTGATGCCGAGCCCGACCTCCTGTAGCTCGATCACCCGTTCACCCGCGGCGTCCCACCGGTCGTCGTGTCCGGGCCGGAGGCTCGCGATCAGCCCCCACAGCCGCTTGTGCACCTCGTCGGCGTCTCCGTGCTCGCGGGCCGCCCGCAGCGCCGCCGCGATCCTCACCCGATCCTGCTCGTCGGCGAGCAGCATCCACAGGGCCGGCCGGCTCGTGGCCCCGCGGCCCGCCAGATGTACGTCGGCGCCGACCCGGTTCGAAACGTCGAACACCGTGTCGACCATCCGGGTCAGCACCACGTGTGGCCCGACCTCGAGGTGGGCCTGCAACGAGGTGTGCAGCGGCGAGGACACGAACGTGAGCGGGATCGCCCGCAGCGCCAGGGTGTCCTCCCCTTCGGCCACGAACGGCTCCCCTCGCTCGGTCAGCCAGTCGGCGAGCGTCCCGACCGGCACCGGCGGGTCGGACGATTTGAAGGTGACCGTGAACGCCACGAGCGCATCCTACCTCAACGGCGGCGGCGCGCCTCGCGGAAGTCCTCTCCGGTCACCGGTACGAAGTCGCAGGTGTCGCGCAGGCGCGAGTACACCCGGTCGCCGATCCGATCGACGAGCGACGGCGGAGGCGCGCTGCCGAGCGCCACCTCGGCCGCGTTCGCCACCGCTCGGCCGGCGGACGGCACCGGGGCGAAGTTCGTGCTGGCGAGGATCGGCCGCATCGCGTTGTACCGACGGCTCACCAGCTCGTCCACGACGGTGCCCTCGAACTCGGTGTTCCGCCCCTTCCCGAGCTCGTCGATCGCGAGCACCTCGACCGCGACGAGCGGGTCGATCCGCTCGGCCGCCCCGCGGCCGCTGTCGAACCCCGACTTCAGGTCGGCGAGCAGGTGGCTGAACTCGACGAACCGGGCGGAGACGCCGTACCGCAGCACCAGCTCGCGCAGCGCGGCGACCAGCAGGTGGGTCTTGCCCCGGCCCACGTCGCCGTACAACACCAAGCCGCGGTTCGACGGCTCCCCCGGTCGGTACCCGTCGAGCAGGCGGGTGACCGCCATCACCACCGCGGTCTGGTGCTTGCTCGTCTGCACGAACGTCGCGCGGCTCGAGTCGGCGTGGCGCGCCGGGATCCCGACCCGGTCGAACATCGCCAGCCGCTGGGCGAGCGTCTGGCACAGGCACCGCCGCCGCGGCGCGCGGAACGCGTCGGACACCGCCACGAGGCCGGTGCCGTGGCACACCGGGCACCCCTGCACGCAGGCGCACGGCCGCGCGACGGCGTATTCCCCCTCGCGCGCGATCACGAACCCCTCGCCGCCACACTCGCGGCAGTCGGGGCGCGCACCGGGGTGACGGAGGGTCTGGCGGCTCATGGCGACGGCTCCAACAGCGCGGCCAACGTCGCGGCGGTCAGGGTCGGGTACCGCGCGCGCACCCGATCGCGCGCGGTCTCCTCGACCAGGGCGGCTCGGGTCCCGTCGTCGACCAGCGCCAGCAGATCGCCGAGCTCGGCCTCTGCCTCGGCGGTCCAGCCCGCCCGGACCGCCGGCGGGGCGTCGGCCCACAGGCCCTCGAAGAACGTGCGCACCGCCGCGATCGCCGTGCGCAGACCGACCTCCCCGGGCTCGGTGACCCCGAGCAGCGCCGTCGCCACCCCGGCGCGGTGGCCCTCGTCGTACCCGGACGGCGGCACCAGCTCGAGCGCGCGCACCACCGGAGCGAGCGGCGGCTCGCCCCCGCGGGGGAGGGTGTCCCGGTGGAACGCGCCGGCGCTCGGGCGGCCGAGGTGGCGCTTCGCCGACACCACCGACAGCGGGATCCGGCTGCGGGACACGCGGCGGGCGGCGGCGGCCCGCTCGAGCGCGAGCAGCACCCGCGGCACGGGCACGCCCGCCTCGAGCCAGCCGAACACCTGCAGGGCGTCCGCCGGGGACAGGAACGGCGCCCCGCCCCGGAGCGCGCACAGGTGAGCGCGGATCTCCTCCGCCGCGTCGCGCCAGGCCTCGGGGATCTCCGCAGGGTCCGACGTGGGTCGGAGCCCGAGGACCGATCGGAGTTCGTCGTCGCCGCCCACCCCGCCTGTGTAGCGCGGTCAGAACGTCCACGCCGCCGACAGGCCACCAACCGCCCCGATCGGCGACAGCGGCGCGGTCAGCGGGATCGTCCCGGAGGTCTGCTCGTCGATCGACCACGACAGCTCGCGGACCGGCGGCCCCACGCGCGCGCCGCCGGTGAGCCGCAGGGTGAGGCCCGGGCTGACCAGGACCACCGCGCCGAGCTCGCCGCTGCCCACCACCGACGAAGCGCCGGCCGACACCTCGTGTGGCTCGCCGTCGTCGTCGAGCTTGGTGACGCCGGACGGCACCGCGTACCGGGTGATCCCCCCGGACAGGCCGACCACGCCGTACAGCCGCCGCACCAGCAGCCAACGCCGCTCGAGCCCGAACTGCGCGCCCGACACGCCGAGCTCCCCGATCCGGCCGACCTCGATCCGGTTCGTCTGCCACCACTCGTACCAGCCGGCGCTCCGCCCGAGGTTCACGTCGAACCGCAGCACGCCGGTGGGTACGAACGTGCCCCCGGCCAGCTGGCGCGCCTCGCCGGTGAGCGGGTCGGCCGGCAACGGCTGCGCGCGCCGCGACGCGGTGGTGAGTCCACCGTGGCCGCCGATCTCGATCCCGAGCCGGGGATCTTCCTCCACCACCAGCCCGGCCACGTCGCCGTCCACCCC
>JBEBJC010000511.1:0-6033 GCA_040080105.1 Myxococcota bacterium | reverse complement strand
GCGGCCTCCCCGGGCGGTGGGCCGGCGAGCGTGCTCGTCCTCGGGTTGCTCGCTGGCCGGCGTGTGCGCCGCTCGAAGTAGACAGGAAACGGCGTGACAGGCCGGTGCGTCGGCCTCGGAGGCGTGTCACCCAGATCGGGTCGAGTGGACGAGGGCGTCGAGCTCCGCCCCCCACTGCGCCGCGAGCTGGTCGGCCCGGGCCGCGCTCACGGCCGCCTTCGCGTACGCCAGGCTGCCGCCGAGGCCGTCCCCGCGAGGCCACAACACCAGCTCGAGCTCGAGCCCCACCAACCCTTCCCCGACGCCGACCGGCACCGGCGGGTCGATCTCGAGCGGGCCCACCTGGGTCGCGCCCTCGGGGGCGAACGACTGCAGTACGACCGACACGGCAGGGGCGAGCGCCAGCACCGACGGCGTCGCGTGGGCGTGCGCGAGGGACCGCACGAACAGCGCCTGCGCGGCGGCCACCCGCTCGGCGAGCGGCGCGTCGAGCCACCCGCGGCACCGCAGCGGCAGTGGCCCGGCGAGCGGGCCGACCACGTCGAACGCCCCCGGGAACCCCGGCAGGTCGCGGTTCGCGTGGAACGTGACCAACGGCAGGTCGGCTGCGCCGGTGCACACCCGCAACGCCCGCGCGAACAGCGCGAGGACCACCGCGAACCGGCTCGCGCCGCGGCTGGCGACGTCGATCGCGCGCAGCTGCTCCGGCGTGACCTGTACCGGGACGCGGGCGCCTTCGGTCCACGCGGCGGTCGGGTCGCCGCCCCCGAGCGGGATCTGCGGGGCGCCGTCGAGCTCGGCCTCCCAATGTGCGCGCGCGGCGGCGCTGTCGGGGGACCGGAGCCACCGCTCGGCGGTGGCAGCGGCCGCGGCGAACGGGGGCCGCTCCCGGTCGGGCAGGTGGGCGTACCGCGCGAGGATCTGCTGCCACAGGGCGACCGCCGACAGGCCGTCCACGAACAGGTGGTGGTGGACGATCCACACCTCCCACCGCTCGGGGCCGACCGACACCACCGCGAGGCGCCCGGGCGGCCCCAGCTCCGGGTCGACACCGGCGCGGAAGAACCCGGCAGGGTCGGCGCCGGGGCCCAGGCGCTCCACCGGCACCGCGCCCCACGGCTCCACCCGACCCTCGCGCAGCACCGAGCCGAGGATCGGCCACCGGGCCCAGGTGGCGCGGATCGCGTCGGCCATCCGGTCGGGGTCGAGCGGCCCGCGGATCGGGATCCGCGCGTGGGTCCACAACACCGGCACCGTGCGGTGGAACTCGCCCGGATCGACCCCGGGGGGGAGGCGGCCGTTCATCCGCCACATGTCCAGCTGGACGGTGGTGGCGGGGTGGCCCGCCGCTTCCCACGCGGAACTGTCGGTCCTCGGACTCCGTCCATTCGGCGGGTTGGGAGCCTCGACGGGATCGGGCGCGGCGGTCCAGCGCGAGAGCGCGCGCGGGGTCGCGTCGCCCAGCACCCGCTCCATCGGCACGTCGACCCCGTACGTGTCGCGCAGGATCCCGCGGAGCTCGACCCGCGCGAGTGAGTCGAGCGGGAGCGGATCGTCGGGGTCGAGCCCGTCGACGTCGAGCGCGGGCGCGACCACGCCCAACGCCGACCGGAGCACGCCGAGGTCGAGCGGTTCCTCCGCTGCCCGCGCCCCCCAGCGCAGCCCCGCCGGGACCGCGACGTCCGGGTCGACCTGCACCCCGTGGGCGACCAGCGCCGCCACTGCGCGGACGAGCGGCCGGTGGTCGTCGTCGGTCTCCCCCGCGAGCGCGATCGCGGCGTGTGGCAGGTCGCCCAGGATGTCGGACACCCACCGCGCCAGGGTCGCGCGCGGGCCCGGGTCCACGAACACTCGCGCGCCGAGCGCCCACGCCCGCAGCACCCTCCGGGGCAGGTCGACCGGGCGCGCCAAGCCGTGGGCCAGCGCCCGCCCGAGCTCCACCGGGACCTGCGGGATCTCCTCGTCGTACAGCCCGCCGAGCAGGGTGACCGGGCGACCCTCCACCGGCCGGGTGTACAGCTCGGTGATCGCGGCGAACTCGGTCCGAGCAACGTCCCCGTGGATCGCCAGCGCGACGCCGACCGGCAGCGCGGTGACCCCGGCGCGCGCGGCCACCCGGTCCACCGCGTCGCGTTGGCCGGCGATCGACACCGAGCGCGCGGTGTCGACGGTGGCGAGGTACACGTGCGCCTCACCCGCCAGCGCCTCCCGCGCGCGGTCCGCGGAGCACGCGAGCTGCACGTGGGACCAGTCCGGGCGCACGCCCCACCGCGCCGCGACCGCGGTCATCGGCCCGCCGAGCCGCTGCTCGAACACCGCCGCCCCGCCGAGCGCCCGGTCGAGCGCCGCGAGGTCGGGCCAAACGCCGAGGGCGGCGACCATCGCGCACTCTCCGACCGAGTACCCGAGCGCGAACCGCGGCGCGAGCCCGAGCGCCTGCGCCACGCCGGTCCCGACGACCGACTGGGCCACGGTGGTGGTCGCGAGGGCCGCCGGCCCGCTGGGGCGGTCGACCAGCGCGGCGGCGACGCGGGAGCGGCCGACCGGCCCGAGGCGCGCGCCTACCGCGGGGAGCTGGGTGAGCCAGCCGACCCCGTGGCCCGGCACCGCGGCCCCCATCCCCGGGTAGGTGAACGCGACCGGCGCCTCCGGCCCGACCGGCTCCGGCTCGTACGCGCTCCCGGCCGGCGTGCGCCACCGCCGGCCCGCGCGGACCGCGCCCCGCGCCCGCTCGACCTCGGCGACCAGCTCCGACCGGTCACGCGCCACCACCACCACCGCGAGCCGGCGGCTCCGTCGCTCCGTCAGCCGTCGGCGCGCCACCGAGTCGGGCGTCCCGTCCGCGAGCTCGGCGACGAGCGCGTCGAGACCGGCGAGCAGCCCCTCGACGTCGTCGGCTGCGACCGCGAACGGGATCGCGGGGGTGGCGACCAGCGGCGGCCGCGGGTGGGAGTCGGGCTCCACCTCCACCGTCACCCCACCGGCCACCGCCCGCCGCCGCGCCTCGATCCACGGGCGGGGCCGCAGGCCCGGGACGAACCCGTGGTGCGCGGCGAGGGCGGCCTCGACCACCCCCGCGAGCGACGGCGGGGCGGTGAACCCGACCTCGGTGGCGGGTCCGAGCGACAGGCGCGCCAGACCAGGCCCCGGGTCGGACCGGACCGCGAGCCGAACCCCGTCGGCGACGAGGTGTCCCACCACCCCGGGGGGCAGCCGCAGCGCGGCCTCCACCGCCGCTCCAGGATCGGCCCCGTCGAGCGTCACGCCGGGGGCTGGGCCCGCCGGACCGGGGGCGGGCCGCCCGCAGAACAGCGCGACCGCGCGGGGGTGTGCGCCGTCGATCTCGACCACCCGCACCGCCGCCACCGGCGGGTGCACCCGCACCGCGAGCCCGGACACGTGGTAAATGCACCGCCCGTCGACCCACAGCGTCGCCTCCCCCCGTACGACCCCGTCCGCGGGCGGGTCGGCCACCAGCTCGACCTCGACCCGGCGAGCCTCGGGCGTCACCTGCCCCCGGTACTTCCAGGTCAGCGCGTGCCCCTCGGCCGGGCCGGGCGCGCACCCGCTCCGGTCGGACCACCCCTGGGCCACCACCAGCTCGACCAAGGACCGGAGCATCAGCTCGACCCCGAGCGAGCCCGGCTGCACCGGGTCCTGGAAGAAGTGGGCCCGGAAGAACCACGCCCGCGGGTCGACCGCGAGCTCGGTGCGCAGCGCGGCCCGCGCGGGGTCGTGCCCGGTCACCGCGTCGAGCAGCCCGAGCCGGCCGGAGCGGGCGAGCGGCCGGTGGACCGGGGGGAGCTCGAGCCGCGGGCGGTCGAGACCGACCTGGTCCTGCAGCGCCGCCGGCGGGAAGAACCCGAACGAGGTCGTGCAGCGAAACAAGGTCCCCGCGTCGTCGTCGACCGCCGACTCGAACGACACCAGGATCAGGCCGCCGTTGCGGACGAGCGACGTGAGCCGGGCGCGCACGGTGAGCACACCCGGGCCCGCCCAGCTCCGCACCCACTCCCCCGCGCCGTCGAGGTTCCGGAACGCGAGCGCGGCCTCGGTCGTGCGGGTGCAGCCCACGTACGACGCGAGCCACCCGCACGGCTGCAGCGCGATCTCCATCCACGCGCTCACCGGGACCGGACCGCCCTCGGTGAACAGCCACGACCCCTCGGAGATCTCGACCTCGGTGGTCACCGCGGTCCCGACCCGCATCCCGCCGATCGGCCCGTCGACGGCGACCACCCGGGTCACGAACTGAAACGGGGGCCCCGGCAGGCGCGGCACGGGTCGCCCGCCGTCGAACGGGGCGTACAGCGGACCGAACGCGGCGGACGGACGGCCCACCGCACACGCGAGCAGCGACGGGGCGTCGAACACGTGGCCGTCGACGGTGACGGCGCGTGGATCGGGCCGCGCCTCCCGGCGCAGCGCCGCGTCGGACACCGGGAAGTCGGGGACCAGCGCGAGCGCCATGTGGGCGCAGTGGAACGCGCGCACGCCGTCGACGCTCCCCATCAGGTCCGCGTACAGCGCCGGGCGCTCGCCCCCGCGGTACCCGCGCACGAACACCTCGTACACGAGCTCGCGCGACCCGGGCACCGCCTGTCCGCGGCACCGGAGCCGGTACGGGTGCTCGGTCAGCGGTTCGAACCGCCACCCGTCCCGATCGAGGGTCGCGCCCGCCGCGCCGAGGAACAGCGCCATCGCCTGCAGCGCGCCCTCGAACATCAGCGTGCCCGGCATACACGGGTCATCCTTGAAGTGACCGCGGAAGAACCACGCGTCGTCCGACAGCGGCAGGGTCGCGCGCAGGTACCCGCGGCCCCACGGCCCGCCTGCCGGCTCGAGCGCGTCGACCCGCTCCACCAACTGCAGCCGCCCGGCGCCGATCCGCGGGCTCGCGGTGTGGCTCGCGCCCCGCTCGAACCCGTCTCCGAACGCGCCGTACGGGTCGCCGGCGGCGAACCGGGTGACCGCGGCCGGTGGCAGGGGGCCGGGGCGCGGCGCCCGCGGGTACGGGTCGGCCGGCGCGAGGGCCTCACCGGCGGGGTGCTCGACCACCCCGCCGGTCGCCTGGAGCTCGGCGTCGGTGAAGAACCCGGCCTGTCCGTTGCGCACCGACATCCGCAGCGCGCCGTCCACGGTGCAGTCGTACCGGAAGAAGAACAGCCGGAGGTCGCCGAGGTTCGCGTGCCGCTCCACCGTGATGTCGTACCGCAGCGTCTCCCCGGGGCGCGGGAGCGGCCCGTGTGCGGTCAGGTCGCACCCGAGCAGCCGGTACACCCTCTCGCCCCGGTTCAGCTGGTCGACCCCGAGCCACGAGACCAGCAGCAGGTCGGCTTGTCCGGCCTCCACCATCAGCCCGGCCGGCAGGTGGCCGTCGTGCAGGTACCACGCGTCGTCGACCACGTCGGTCTCGGTGACCACCGATCCGACGCCGAGGGACATCGGCTCGCCGGTGATCGACACCACCCGGTCGGCGAGCAACAGCGGCGGCTGCGGCATCCGCACCACCCGCCGGTAGCCGGCGAGCGAGGTGAACGCGGGGCCGAACGTCTGGTGGATCGGCCCGGAGGCCAGCGCCTCGAGCGCCGCGCGGTCGAGCCACGGGCGTGTGCTCGACCCGTGGGCGGGCGCCAGCACCGGCACCGGCGGGGGGACGGGCGCCAGCACGGGCACCGGCAGCTCGGCCGGGGGCGCGTCGACCGGCGGCGGGTCGCCCGCGAACGGCAGCGACGCGCGGATCGCGTGCGCGCGGACCGCGGCCTGGGTCCGCAGGAACGCGAGGTGGAGCTCGCCGATCCGGGCCACCCGCGCCGCCGCCGCGCGGATCGGGTCGACCGCGAGCGCGTCCACCGGGGCGACCGCAGTCGGCGGAGTCCCCTGCAGCGGAGTCCCCTGCGGCGGAGTGGCCAGCGGCGGAGTGGCCAGCGGCGGAGTGAGCGGGGCGAGGGTGACCGGTCCCGGCTCGACCACCCGCACCGTCACGGACCCGACGCGCCGGGCTGGCGCCTCCGCCCGACCGCCGGTCGGGGT
>JBEBJC010000510.1:0-6033 GCA_040080105.1 Myxococcota bacterium | reverse complement strand
ACGAACAGGCAGTCCTCGGGGGCCACGTCGAGCTCTTCGACCCAATCCTTGATCCGGGTCCACATGTACGCTTCGCGCAGCCGGTCGACCTCGAGGTCCTCGCCCTTGCGCCCGAGGCGCCGGATCAGGCTGCCGAGCAGGAACATCACCTGGCGGTACGTGTGCAGATCGCAGCTCGCGATCACGTCCTCGACGTACAGCGTCCACCACTCCTGGTAGTTCCGCGCCCGCGCGTTCGACACCAGGCGCTCCACGAACGCGTCGAGCGTCGGCTCGGACGCGCCGGTGTCGAGCCCGACCGCGCCGCCGTGCAGGTGCTGGTGGTCGCTCTCGTCGTCCTCCGGGTCGCCCGCGTCGTCTTCGGTGTCCTCGGGCACCTCGGGCCGGCCCTTCGACCACTGGAACACGTAGTCCACCGCGCGGTCGACCAGCACCAGCGTGCACTCGGGGTGCGCCGCCGCGTACGCGATCGCCTGCAGCTCGGCCGAGAACGGGGTGATCGGCGCCACCACCGACAGGGGCAGCCAATCGGGCGGGAACACGTCGGATTGGCCGGCGAACGCCTGCAGCGCCACCGGGTACTTCGCGCCCTCGAGCGCGGGCAGCGAGCTCTGCAGGTCTTCACACAGCTCGACGAACAGCACCTTAGGCGGCTTGTCGCGCAGCAGCCGGATCATCTGCAGCCCGGCGGCGGGGCTGTGGTGGGCCACCGGGAACAGCGGCAGGCGCTCGGCCGTGGCGCGATCCACGTCGGCGAGGATCCGCTCGATCCACCCGCCGAACGAGGCCTCGTCGGGGGCGAGCGACCGGACCAGGTCCCTGACCTGCTCCCGCAGCTGGTCGAGCGTGCTCATGCGCCGAGCGCTTCCTTGCCGCCCTTCGCGAACGCCTTCCACTCGGTGCCGTCCTTCTTGTCGACCACCGCGTGCCAGAACTTGTTCATCACCGCCGCGTCCTCGGCGCGCCGCACCAGGCCGCCGACCACGCTGCGGCCGAGCGCGCTGGGCTCCACGTCGGCCCCGCCGAAGAACCGGCTGTGCAGGATCGCGTCCTCGAGCACCCCGATCGCCTCGGCGGTCGACAGCGAGCTCTCGAGCCGCTGGTCGTCGCTGGTCGCGCCCGCGTTGGCGTCGCGCAGGTCGGAGAACGTCTGCAGCAACACGTCGAGCAGCGTCGGCGGGATCGCGATCTCGAACTTGTTCCGCGCGAGCAGGTCCTTGGTGCGGAACAGCACGATCTCGCGCTCCGACTTCCGGTTGGTCACGATCGGGATCGTCACGAAGTTGAACCGGCGCTTGAGCGCGGTCGACAGGTCGTTGACCCCCTTGTCGCGCGCGTTGGCGGTCCCGATGATCGTGAACCCGGGCTTGGCGAAGATCACGTTGTCGCCCTTGAGCTCGGGCACGGTCACGTACTTCTCCGACAAGATCGAGATCAGCGCGTCCTGCACGTCGCTCGTGCACCGGGTGAGCTCCTCGAACCGCCCGACCAGCCCTTGCTGCATCGCGGTGAGGATCGGCGACGGGATCAGCGCCTCGGGGCTCGGCCCCTTCGCGATCACCAGCGCCACGTTCCACGAGTACTTGATCTGGTCCTCGGTGGTGCCGGCGGTGCCCTGGACGGTCAGGGTGGAGTCGCCGCACATCGCGGCCGCGAGCAGCTCGGCGAGCCAGCTCTTGCCGGTGCCGGGGTCCCCGATCAGCAGCAGCCCGCGGTCGGACGCCAACGTGACGATCGCGCGCTCGACGATCGCGGGGTCGCCGAACCACTTCTGGTCGACCTTCTGCGCGAGCTTGTCGGACGGCTGCGAACCCAACACGAACGTGCGGATCATCTGCGGCGACAGCTTCCACTGGAACGGGCGGGGGCCGGTGTCCACGGAGGCGAGCCACGCGAGCTCGTCGGCGAACTTGGCTTCGGCGGGGAGGCGGAGCACGTCGGACATGAGGTCTTCCTACAGCAGAGCTTTGAGCTGGGAGATGAGCTTGGTGACGTTGCCGGTGAGGATCGGGCGGCCCAGATCCTTCAGCTTGTCGCGGAACCACGGGTGCACCGAGAAGCTGCCCGAGCTCGTGACCGCGCCCACGGGGACGAAGTGGACCCCCGACGACGCGATCGCGGCGATCTCGTCGAGCAGCTCCTGGTTCGAGCCGCCCTCGTAGAAGTCGCTGATCAACACGAGCACGGTGTTCGGAGGCTCTTCGATCTTCTTCGCCGCCTCGATCAGCGCGAGGCGGATGTGGGTGCCGCCGCCGAGCTGGGTGCGCAGCAGCACCTCGAACGGGTCGGCCACCCACGGGGTCAGGTCGAGCACCCGGGTGTCGAACGCCACCAGGTGGGCGTCGACGTGCGGCAGCTGGGCGAAGATCGACGCGAGGATCGTGCACTGGACCATCGCGTCGACCATCGACCCCGACTGGTCCACCACCACGATCAGCCGCTTCGGCTCGATCCGCTTCGCGGTGCGCCGGTAGAACAGCCGGTCGACGTACAGCCGCCGCTCCGCGACGTTCCAGTTCGACAGGTTCTTCCAGATCGTCTTCTTCAGGTCGAGGTTCCGGAACACCCGCTTCGGCGGGACCCGGCTGTCGAGCTTCGCCGCGGGCGCTTGCTTGACCTGGACCTTCAGCACGTCGGCGAGCTCGTCGACGTACCGGCGGATCAGCGAGCGCGCGTTGCGCAGGGCCTCCCCGGACAGGTTCGCCTTGTCGCGCAGCAGCTGCTCGACCACCGCCATCGACGGGGTGATCTGCGCCGCGAGCTTCCGGTCGGCGAGCACCTCGCGCAGCGCCATCCGGTGGATCAGGTCCTTCTCCAACGTCTGCAACGCCCGCTGCAGGTCGGCGTCGCCGATGTCGATCCCGCCGCGGCCGCTGCGGAGCGAGCCCGGGGCGCCGCCCATCGCGGTCTCGAACGCCGCCACGTCCGCGAGCCAGCTCTGGTACTGGCCGGCCGAGATCGAGGCGCCCTGGGTGTTCGGTCCGAACGCGCCGAGCAGCAGCTTCGAGAACAGCAGCGAGCGCCGGAGCGAGATCGGGGCGTCGTCGCCCGTCGCGGGCGGTGCGTCGTCTGCCTCGTCGTCGTCACCGGCGGCCACCGCTGCGGGGTCCACCGCGAACGAGCCGGGGCCGAGCTCGGACTGCAGCTCCGGGTACCGCTGCAGCACGCTCGAGATCGCGGTGTGCCCGTCGAGCACCACGTCGGGCAGGTCGGCCTGCTTGCCGGCCTCCCGGGAGAGCTGCGGCAGCCCGCCCGCGCTCTCCTCCATCCCCAGGGTGGACGCGAGCGTCCGCCACAGCACCGCCTGGCGCAGGGTGTCTTCGCGGCTCATCGTCAGGCCTTCTGCCGCAGGAGCTTGCTCGCCTTCGCCCGCAGCACGTCGAGCGCGGGCTTCGCGCGGCTCTTGGGCTTGTCCTTCGCGTAGGCGGCGTTCGACCGCCACTCGAGCTTCTTCCCGGCCTTGACCGCGGCGCCGAGCGGCTGCACGAAGAACCCGTCGTCCCACCGGAGCAGGCCGACCCAGTGGTCGACCTCCCCGAGCTCGTCGGTCAGCGTGCTGCTGCGGTCGTACCACCCGCGGACGGGCACCCCGAGCGCTTCTGGGGAGCCGCGGCCGCCGACCGGCAGCGACAGCAGCACCGGGTGACGGTCCGCCGCCGGGATCCGCGCCACCACCGCCGCGCCGCCCTTGGCGAGGCGGTCGGCCAGCGCTCCGGTGTCGATCGGCTTGCCCACCTTGGCGGCCTTGACCTGCAGCTCGCCCGCCACTCCGAGCACACCGCTCACGGTGAGCTCGGCCGGCCCCGCGAACCCCGCGAGCACGTCGGTGAGCTGCGGCTTGAACAGGTCGAACAGCTCGGGGCCGCGCACCACCGCGACCTTGAACGCCTGCATACCGACCCGCACCGGCGTGTCGCCGATCCACCCGTGGCCCACGAGCGACGCGACGTGGCCGTGCTGGCGGACCTCGATCCCCATCGGCACGAGCGCGCCCTCGACCGCGGTGGGCTCCGCGTGCACCGCGCCCACCGACAGCAACATCGCGCGGGTCCACAGGTCGGCCCACCGGCGGCGCGGCACCGCGGCCGCGTCGGGCACCGGGCAGCTGGCCACGAGCTCGGCGTGGTACCCGACCAGCAGCGCCGACAGGCGGATCAGCGCCGGGTCGTCGCACAGCCGCTCGATCGTGGCGGTGAACGGGAGCAGCGCCGAGGCCTCGACCCGGGCGAACCCGGCGATCGCGAGCTCGACCAGCCAGTGGCGCACCGCCTGCGCGAGGTTCGCCGGGGCGCCCGACCACGGCAACACCGCAGGGCCGGCCACGTCGTCGGGAAGGGTGCGCCCGAGGGCGGTGGCCGCCTGGAGCAGCAGCGCGTCGTGAGCGGCGCCGAGCAGCGACGCCCGGGCGATCGCGAGGGTGAGGAACGTGTCTCCGGTGAGCTCGTTCCGGCCGATCGCCGCCACCGCGTCGTTCAGGCGGGCCTCGAGCGGCGAGCCCGAGAAGGACGCGACCAGCGACGCGAGCGCGTCGGTCTGGGCGGAGCCGAGCCGGGAGAACCCGGAGAGGAAGCAGTCGTCCACCCGGTCGCACAGGGCGAGGGCGGCGGTCACGTCGGGCGGGGTGTCGAACATCGGGGTCCCGGAGGAGAGGAGAGGGGAGGTCAGCCGACGAACCACGCCATCTCGGGGCAGTACCCCTCGGGCGCGTCGAGCTCCACGAACCGCAGGTCGAACAGGAACCGCGAGAACACCTCGCTCACCGGGACCTTGCTCTGGCCGCCCCGCACGTGGCGCATCACGTCGTGGCCGGCGGTGACCGTGTCGGGGTCGCCCGGGATCTTCAGGTACCGCGCGACCGCCGGCCCGCCGTACTGCGCCACCGCCTCGTCGACGAGCCCGGCGATGTGCTTGCACGGTCCGCCGCGCAGGCCGCCGCACGGCCGGTTGTTGTTGGTCGAGCAGTTGAACGCCAACGTGCCCGCCGCCACGAAGCTCACGTACACCCGGTTCGGGTCCGACCCGCTCGACACGACGCCCTGCGCTCGCCCGTCGAACAGCTCGACGTACGGAACGTCGTCGACATCACGCACCCCGTCGGCCGACGGAGACCTCTGCAACACCTGGTTCATCCGGGCCACGTACCGCGTCGCCGATCCCACGCAACCCCGTTTCGAGGGCGTCCGTCGCCCGCCCGCCGAATCTGTCGCCGGTTTCTGTCTCGACGATGGTGATGAAATGTTTGGCTGTGAGTTCGTATAGGGTGGCGACGAAGGTCCAACCGCACTGGCTTGTCCTCAGGACTGGTGGATCGACCGTGTCGTATGATTCCGGACCGAGGCCGGAGTTGAAAGGCCAGAATGTTATCGCTTTAAAGTGCATTGTTGCACGTTGTTGCGCGCCGTGTCTCGCCCCGTCCGGGCCCGACTTTTCGTTGAACTCAGCGCTGGTGCCCGTCCGCGCTTCGCGGTAGCCTCAGGCATCCCGCCCGATCTGCGGGACTTCCCCCGTGCGACCGTACCGAATCGGCCCCCTCGGACCGCGTTCGGACGGGTCTGCCCGGACCACATCGCCCGATTTTCGGGTGATCCATCCCGAATCCTCGTGGGGTGTTTCGTGGCCCAGTCGCATCAGTCGCAGTCCGTGTCTCCTGAGGTCGGGGCCGAGCCCGCCGGCCCGTCGATCGACCCGCCCGCCGCAGGTCCGACCACCGAGCCGCGCGGCGGGTTCACCTACGTGATCCAGCGCGGAGACTCGCTGTCGCGGATCTCGGAGCGGGTGTACGGCAGCCCCGACTACTGGCGCGAGATCATGCGGGCGAACCCCACCAAGGTCGCGCGCGGCGGGGACCTGATCCTCACCGGAGACGAGCTGGTGCTGCCGGTGATCGCGGTCCCGGTCCCGTCGACCGGGCCGACGCCGACGCCGACGCCGGCGCCGGCGCCGGCGCCCGCCCCCGAGGTTCCGGAGGCGCCCGAGACCCCCGCGATCGAGCCCTCCCGCCGGACCACCGACTTCGGCGACTTCCTGGTGTAC
>JBEBJC010000509.1:0-6042 GCA_040080105.1 Myxococcota bacterium | reverse complement strand
GTACCGGGTGCTGCTGACCCACACCCACCTCGACCACGTGTTGGGCCTGCCCGACGTCCCTCCGGGGACGGTGGTGATCGCGGGGGCGGGGGAGCTGCGGGAGCGCGGAGTGCAGGCGGCGCTGCTCCGCGGCACGTACCGGCGGCTGTTCGACGGGATCACGTTGTCGGCGCTCGACCCGGCCCAGGCCGTGCCGCTCGGGGAGCTCGTCGGGTGGGATCTCGTCGGAGACGGCTCGGTGTGGGCGCTCGCCGCGCCGGGCCACACCCCGGGCAGCACCGCGTACCTCGCGCGGACCCCGGACGGGCCGGTGTTGGCGGTGGGCGACACCAGCCACACCCGGTGGGGGTGGGACCACGGGGTCACCCCGGGCACCTACACCGAGGACCTCGAAGGCAACGCGCGGAGCCTTGGCGCGTTGCGGTCGTTCGCGGCTCGACATCCGACGATGAAGGTCCTGGTCGGGCACGAGTGAGCTTGCGGGTCGCCGCTGTATTTTAGTACGTGTGCCATACGAAAGGAGGGCACATGTTCGACGGGTACCGCGAGCTGTGGACCCCGGTGGCGTTCTCGTCGGAGCTCGGCAGGAAGCCGCTCGGGGTCGAGATCGCGTCGACGCGGGTCGTGTTGTGGCGCGGTCCGGGGGGCGTGTCGGCGCTGCTCGACAAGTGCCCGCACCGCGGGGTGAAGCTGTCGCTCGGGCAGGTGCGCGACGGGTGCCTCGAGTGCCCGTTCCACGGCTGGCGGTTCGCGGCCGACGGCGCGTGCGCACACGTGCCGATGCAGCCGCGCGCGAAGCGTGAGCTGCTCGGGGTCGGCGCGCTGCCGGTGCGTGAGGTGGGCGGGCTGCTGTGGGTGTTCACCGGCCCCGAGGCGGTGGGCGAGCCCGCGGTCCCGAGCGGGCTGCTGCGGAGCGACGTGGCGCGGTTCGAGATCGCGGAGACCTGGCAGTGCCACTGGACCCGCGCGATGGAGAACATGCTCGACTACCCGCACTTGCCGTTCGTGCACGCCACCACGATCGGGGTCGGGATCCGGCGCCGGATGACCGCCGCGTCCGAGCTGTCGTTCGAGCTCGAGGACACCCCCACCGGGTTCACCATCCACACCACCCTCGACGGCGACACCCAAGGCAAGTTGTCGTGGCTGCGCCCGAACGGGATGGAGCTCGAGATCCTGCCCGACGACCGCGGCGGGATGCGCGGGCACGCGTTCTGCGTGCCGGTCGCGCCGGACCGGACCCGGATGATGATCGTGGCCACCCGCGGGTTCGGCCTGTACAACCCGCTGTACAAGCTCACCGACTGGTTCAACGCGTGGGTGCTGCGCCAGGACCGGCGGGTGTGCGAGTCCCACGATCCACTCGAGGTGCCGGCGCCCGAGGAGGAGCGCAGCGTCGCCGCCGACAAGCCCACCCTCGCGTTCCGTCGGTGGTACCTGCGTCAGGGCGCGGGGGAGACCGCCGGGGCGGACGGGGTGAACCGCCCGACGTCGATCTCGGCGTCGTAGCCGTCGGTGAGCTGGGGCAACGTGTGCACGACCGGCGGGATCGCCGCGCCGTTCGGGTCGCCGAACGGGTGCGGTCCACAGCCGTCCGACTGGCAGTTCCACGCCGCGCCGTGCGAGCCGCGCACCACCAGCGAGAACACGGGGCCGCGGCCGGCGAGCACGCTGCCCATCGTGCGGTACGCCGGGTCCCACGGGAGCCCGCCCGTCCGCCGACCGTGCAGGTTGCCGGTCAGCGCGACCACCACTGCGTCGGGGTTCGCGCCGCGCACGGTCGACAGCGCGTCGGCCATCTGGACGTCGCGGAGGTCGCGCGAAGCGCCGAGCGTGGGGTCGGGCTCCACGTCGAACGCGGTGATCCGCACCGGCTTGCCCGCCTTCACCAGCCCGTGCATCCGCAGCACGAGATCGGCCATCGCCGCGCTGTTCCGGCCGTCCTGGTGGCCGGTCCAGAACGCCCCGGCGAGCAGCCCGGCCCGGTCGCCGACCGCGAGCGCGGCCTCGAGGCGCTCCTGCTCCGACCGCGGGACCTCGAGCGCGAGCACCACCGGGCGCCCGGCCGCGGCGGCGTGACACGCGAGCTCCCCGGCCAACGCCGGCGTCTCGACCGTGCCGTGCATCTCTCCCACCAGGATCGTGCGCGGCCCGTCGACGAGGCCCGCGACCCCGCCGATCTCCGCGCAGTCCGACCCCCCACCACACCCCACCAGCCACGTGACGAACATCGCCCCTCTTCACCCCCGATCAACCGGGCGTCCACCGCACCGAGGCCCCGGATCGCACGAACCACAGGGCGACCGTGTCGACCTTCTTGCCCATCCGCCGCAGCGCGCCGGCGTAGGCCTCGAGCTGGAACGCGTAGCTGCGGAGCGACGCGGTCACGTCGAGGTCGGGGTACCCGGTGGGCACCGTGGCGCCGGCCTTGAAGTCGATCACCGCGATCGTGCCGCTGCGCTCGACCAGCAGGTCGGTGCGCCCCGACAGCAGCACCTCCTCCCCCTTGCCGAACCCGCCGAGCCCCAGCAGCGGGTGCTCGAACCACAACTTCGCGTCGGGATCGGTGACCCAGCGCCAGATCGGCCCTTGCACCGTCACCAGCTGGCGGCACATCGCGACCAGCCACGCGACCACCTCCGGCGGGGCCGCGCCCCACTCGGCGACCAGATGGGCGGCGACCTCGGCCGGGTCGGGGTCTCCCTGGAACCGCCAAACCGCGAACCACCCGTGCGCGACGTTGCCCCAGTCGTACGGCTGCAGGTGGGCGAGCGCCGCCCCGGGCAGCGCCGCGCCGGTGCGCGGGTCGGTTCCAGCGGGGTGCACCGGGCTCCGGCCGAGGTGCAGCCCGTTCGACAGGCGGATCCGCGCCACCACCTGCTCGACGTGGCGGGCCCGCACCTCGGGGTCGAGGTGGGCGCCGAAGCTCGACGGCGCGCGCTCCTCCCACGTGCGCGCGTTCGGGGTGCGCACCACCCGCGCCGCCCCGGTGGGCGCCGCGCGACCGACCGGCGGCGGGCCGGGGGCCGGGACCGGGGGCGCCTCGACCACCGCGACCCCGGCCAGCGCGGGCCCGACCCACGCCTTGTCCAGCAGATCGGGCAGGGTGAACCCGGCTCCTTTCCCGCGGGACCCGACGATCGCGGTGGTCACCGACCGGCGGGCGCGGGTGATCGCGACGTACGCGAGCCGCGCGGCCTCCTCGGTGTACCGGTTCTCGTGGATCCGCGCGGCGAGCCGACCGAGAGGATCGCGGTACTCGAGCAGACCGCCGCCCGGGTCGAACCGCAGCCCCTCGAGCCGCACCCTCCGCCCGTCGGGCAGCGCCATCCACCCGACGTCGTGGTCCCGGCCGGCGTCGAGGCGGGCGTGCCTCCCGGGGCGCAGCACACACACGTGGTCCCACGCGAGCCCTTTCGCCTGGAAGATCGTGGTGCACGCGACGTGGCCCACCGGACGCTCCACGTGTACGTGTGGCTTCTCCGCGCGGTCGTCGTCGAGCAGCGCCAGGATCGCGTCGGCGGGCACGCCGTCGGCGTCGTGGTCGCGGATCCAATCGAGCAGCACCTCGAGCTCGGCCACCTCGTCCTGGCCTCCCGGACCGGCGCCGATCACCGCCCGCCAATCGAGCGCGGTGACCACCGCGTCGAGCGCGGCCGCGGTCGAGGTGCGCCCGATCCGCTCGGCGGCGATCCGCAGCGGCTCGCGCGCGCGGGCGAACGCGCGGATGTCGACCTCGTCGTGCGGGGGGGCCAGCGCCTCGACCTCGAGCCAGAACCCCGGGCGCCGGTGCCACTCGGCCGCGAGGCCCGCGCCGCTCGACAGGCGCGCCAGCGCGCGGTCCGACAGCCCGACCGACGGGTGCTTGAACACCCCGACCCACGCGGCGGCGTGCCCGCGATCGAGGAACGCCTGCAGCCACACCCGCAGGTCGTCGGTGACCCGCCCGCCGGCGCGACCGGGGCTGCTCTCGACGAACGCCGCGTCGGCCCGACCGGACCACTCGCGCAGCCGTCGGCACGCGCGCTCCGCCAACGACCAGGTGGGCGCGAGCACTGCGGCGGTGTCGCCGGCGTGGCCCGGCTCGGCCCGCGCCAGGCCGAGCCGACGCCAGAAGGTGGACAGCGCGCGGTCGTCGAGGTCTTCGTCGCCGGCCTTGCCCCACCCGACCCGGTCCTTGCCCGGCACCACCAGCCACACCGGCGCGTCGGGAGCGTGGGTGGCCGGGTCGAGCGCGAGGCCCGCGTTGTCCGGGTCGTGCGCGAGCTGCGACAGGTCGCCGAGCGAGCGCCACCGGCGGGCGCGCATCGGGGCCGCGAGCGCGCCGAACAACGCCCGCTGCGCCGCGACCAACGCGGGCGCGCTGCGCCGGTTGGTGGCGAGCTCGACTGGCGCCAGCCCTGACGCGAGCGCGCGGATCCCGTCGGGCTCGGCGCCGCGGAACAGGTAGATGCTCTGCCGCGCGTCGCCCACGAAGTAGCTGCGCAGGTCGGGCGACAAGCGGGACAGCGCGTCGTACAGCCGAATCTGGCGCGGATCGGCGTCCTGGACCTCGTCGACCAGCAGCGCGCGGAACCGGCGGCGCAGCCGCGGGGACGGGGCCTCACACGACGCGATCGCCGCCTCGAGCAGCTCGTCGTACCCGAGCTCGCCGCCGAGCGCGGCCTGCTCGAGCCCGTCGGTGGTGACCCGGCGGCGGAGCCGCCACCGCGCCGCGCGCAGCTGATCGGCGAGGTCGACCTGCGCCGGATCGTCGTACGGGACCTTCAGCGCCTCGACCACCTGCCACAGGGACAGCTCGGCCGGGCCGAACGACCGGATCTCGGACTCGAGGGCCTCCCGCAGCAGCTTGCGCGGGCGGCTGCGCTGGTCGAGCCCCTGCAGCCAGCCACACAGCGCGAACGGCGCCCGCGACGGGTCGGCCCCGGCCGACAACCAGTCGGCGACCGCGGGGACCGCCCACTTCCCCGATCGGTTGGTGCGCGCCTCGAGCGCCGCCGCCCACCCCGCCGCGTCGGCCCCGGCGGTCACCTCGTACGCCGCTGCGAGGTCGTGCCGGAGCAGCACCTCGGCCAGCCACACCGCGGTGGCGCCGAGCACCTCGCGCGACGTCGCGATCGGCAGGTGGTCGAGGTCGTTGCGGCGGGCGATCTCCTCCAACAGGCGGTCGAACGGGAAGTACCGGACGAGCAGCGCGACGTCGGGGTCCGGCGCGCCGCGGTCCGGCGGATCGAGCACCCGCCGCGCGGCCCGCACCAGCGCGCGCTGCACGCCCGCGCCGGGGGTGATCGGCAGGTCGAGCGGAACCGCCCGACCGTCGGGCAGCGGGAGAGCCGCGTCGAGCGCGAACTCGGTCAGCAGCTGCTGCACGAACGCGTCGGTGGTCCCGATCGGCGCCTCGGGCAACCGCGCGAGCGCGTCGCGCACCGCCGCCGGATCGGTCGGCGCCACCTCGCGGTACGCCGGCCACGCCGACCCGAGCCGCCGGCGCGCCTGTTCCCCGGCGGGACCACCGAGGCACGCCCGCAGCGCGAGGGACACCCGGTCCTTGAGCTCGGCCGCCGCCTTCCGGGTGAACGTGATCGCGATCGCCTGCTCGGGGCCCACGCCCTCGGCGAGGAACGACAGGTACGCACGAACGCTGTCTTCTGCTGATCGCTCGACGCTCGCCGTCTTCGAACGGGCGGACACGGCTGCCGGTTTCACATCGGCGGGGCGCTTCTTGGGAGCCATCAATTTCCTTGGTCTCGAAAAATCGGAACCCCTCCCGGGGAGACAGCGTACTGCGTCACGCGCTGAAAGGCGTAACTAAGGACGATGTCTTCGGTTGGGCTGGAGTGGGCGCTGTGATCCCCACAGTTCACCGCACCTCGGGCTCAAGTTAACTCACCAGTGAGGCGTGGGGAGATGATGCTGCCGCCCGGTCAGCCGCCGGGTGCGGTCCGGAGTTGGAGCAATGCATGCTTCGAACCGGCTTCTCTCCAATGGAACGCAGACCCGCGTCATGCGTTTGAGGGTACCGCTCGACCCGTCGGGAGATGG
>JBEBJC010000508.1:0-6066 GCA_040080105.1 Myxococcota bacterium | reverse complement strand
TAACCGGCCCCCTCTCCCCTCTGGGGAGAGGGGTGGGGTGAGGGGAATTCCGCAGGACGGAGTCCGAGGACCGACTACTGGGGCGGAGCTGCCGCGCCGGCCGCCGCCGCGCCACGCAACCGGTACGGGCGGACGAACACCTTCTCGTCGGGCGGCTCCCCCGGCGGAGTGGCCAGGACGCGGTCGAGGCGGCGGAGGTGATCCGAGTCCGGGAACTGGGTCGCCAGCCGCTCGCGGATCGCGGCCGCCTCGTCGACCGAGCCCCACTGGTGCAGTGACACGCCGAGGTACTCCAGCGCCTCACCGACCTGCGGTACGTCGGGATACCGCCGGACCACGTACTCGGTCCGGCCCCGCACGGCGCCCCACGCGTCGCGTCGCGCGTAGAACTTCGCGACGAACAGCTCCTTCGACGCGAGGCGCTCCCGACCCCGCTGGAGGTGCTTCTGCACGTCCTCGGTGTACTCGGATTCCGGGAACCGGCTGTCGAAGCCGGTCCACGCGTTGACCGCGGCGCGGGTGTCGGTCTGGTCGCGGCCCGCGAACTTCGCCGCGCGCTTGTAGATCGACAGGCCGATCCGCCAGGTGACGTAGTCGAGATCGGGGTGGCGCGGGTGGAGCTGGGCGAACTCCTCGTAGGCGAACCGGGCCTGGGCGAAGTCGCTCTTCTTGAACTGGAGGTCGGCGATCGCGAGCTGCGCCTTCACCGAGACGGGGTCGTCCCGGTGGTAGTTCCGCACCCGGTTGAACGACTCGAGCGCCTTCGTGTAGTACCCCCGCCGCATCTGGCGGAGCCCCTGATCGTACAGCTCCTCCGCGGTCGGGGGAGCCTTCGGCGCCGCCGCGACGGCCGGGGTGGAAAGCGTTCCGAGGAGTGCGAACAGGAGCCAGTACATCGGGGCACCGATATCGGCATCCGGGGGCCGCGACAACACCGCCCCGCTGCCCTCGTCGATCGGGCGCGTCGTGGAGCCTTGTCGATCGGGGATCGGCGCTTACCTCCTGCGGCCGGAGGTCGAGTGGCTGAGGTCCAAGGCACCAGTCGGGAGCTGCCCCCGGTCACGTTCGCCTCGTTCGTGGTCTCGCTCGCGGCAGCCGCGATGCGCCACCTCGGGGAAGGGCCCGACGCCGAGCTCGACCTGAGCGTGGCGAAGCACACGATCGACGTGCTCGGCGTGCTGTACGACAAGACCAAGAACAACCTCGACGACGAAGAGCACCGCCTGCTGGAGGCGGTGCTGTACGAGACGAGGATGAAGTACCTCGAGGCTACCCGGGGGTAGCCCGCGGAGGTCACATCGTGATGCCGCCGTCCACGTCGACGCAGCGGCCGGTGAAGTAGTCGCACTCGAAGATGAACTTCACCGCGGCGAAGATCTCCTCCGGGCGGCCGACCCGGCGCAGCGGCACGGCCTTCAGCATCCCTTCGAGCACCTCGGGGCGCATTCCCTGGAGGATCGGCGTGTCGACGAAGCCGGGGGCGATCGCCCCGACCCTGATCCCGTACCGCGCCAGCTCGGACGACCACAACTTCGTGTCCGCCACGAGGCCGGCCTTCGCGGCCGAGTAGTTGCTCTGGCCCGGGTTGCCGTGCCGCGCGACCGAGCTGATGTTGACGATGCAGGACTCGCGGGTCTGGGTCGAGATCACCTTCGCCGCGAACTCGCGCGTGCACAGGAACGGACCGGTCAAGTCGACCGCGATCACCGCGTTCCACTGATCGAGCGACATCTTCTTGATCGTGCCGGTCTCCTTGTCGGGCTTGACCAGCAGGCCGTCGCGGAAGATCCCGGCGTTGTTCACGAGGCCGTTGAGCCCGCCGAGCTGCGCGTGCGCCTGCTCGAACAGCGCGACCACGTCGGCCTCGTCTGCCACGTTGCACTTGATGGTGTGGATCGAGCCCGGAAGCCCGGCGGCGGCCGCCTGGACCTCGGCCATCTTGTCGGCGTCGAGGTCGGCGACCATGACCGCGGCGCCGCCCCGCGCCAGTTCGAGGGAGAAGCAGCGGCCCATGCCGCTCGCGCCGCCGGTGACGACGACCTTCAGATCGGAGAGCTTCATCGAGGACCTCACACGTTCGCCGGGACGGCCCCGGCTCGAAGGGGAGGCTCGATAACTGGCGCTGGCAGCGCCCGCAGCCGGCGGGCCGGGCCGCCCCGCCGATCAGCCTCCGAGCGACTCTGCCGCGTAGGTGTACACCCGGTCGATCGCCGCCGCGATCCCGCCGGCGTCGGTGCCACCTGCCTGCGCGAGGTCGGGCCGACCGCCGCCCCGACCCCCCACCAGCGGGGCGATCGCCTCGATCACCTTGCCGGCGTGCACGCGGGATCCCGCCACATCCTTGCTCGCCGCCGCGATCAGCTGCACGCGATCGCCCTTCCTCGAGAGCAGCACCACCAGGCTCGAGCCGAGCTGATCGCGAAGGCGGTCGGCCTGTTCGCGCAGGTCGCCGTCGAACTCCGCGGCCAGCACCTTCACGCCGGCGAACTCCTTGGCTCCGCGAACCAGATCGCCCGCTGCCGCCTTCGCGACCTCGCGCTTCCACTCGGCGAGCTCCTTCTCGACCGCGCGGCGCTCGTCCTGCAGCCGCCCGATCGCCTCGACCAGGCGGGCGGGCTCGGTCTTAAGCTTGCGCGCGGCCTCGTGCAGGCGATCGGCGTCGACCTTCACCAGGGCGAGTGCGCCGGTGCCGGTCTGTGCCTCGATCCGGCGAACGCCAGCGGCCACGCCGGCCTCCGACTGGACGCGGAACAGGCCGATGTCGCCCGTGCGGCGGGCGTGGGTGCCGCCACACAGCTCGATCGAGAACCCGGGGATCGCCACCACCCGGACCTTCGCGTCGTACTTCTCGCCGAACAGCGCCATCGCGCCGCGCGCGACCGCGTGCTCGAGGTCGTCTTCGTCGGTCTCGAGCGCCTGGTTCGCCAGGATCTGCTCGTTCACCCGGGCTTCGATCTGCTCGAGCTCGGTCGGGGTGACGGGCTGCGGGTGGCTGAAGTCGAACCGCAGGCGGTCGGGGCCGACCAGCGAGCCCTTCTGGGTCACGTGGGGGCCCAGCACCTGCCGCAGGGCGGCGTGCAGCAGGTGGGTGGCGGTGTGGTTCCGCCGCGTCCGGTCGCGGCGGGGCGCATCGACCGCGGCCTCCACCCCCGCGCCGACCTCGATCGGCTCGTCGGCCTCGCCCGTGTGCAACCACAGGCCCGCGGCCTTGATGGTGTCGGCCACGGCGAAGCCCGAGATCCGGCCCGCGTCTCCCACTTGACCGCCGCTCTCGGCGTAGAACGGGGTGGCGTCGAGCAGCACGATCCCGCGCTCCCCGGTGGCGAGCCGCTGCACCCGGGTGAACTCGGCAGACGCCGCGTCGGCGCCCGAGCGCCGCACGATCGCCAGCACCTTCGCTTCGCCGCGATCGTGGGTGTACCCGGTGAACCGGGTCGGGCCGAGCTCGGTGTGCAGTTCGTGCCACAAGGCACCGACCGCCTGCTCACCCGAGCCCTTCCACGCGCTGCGCCCGGACTCCTGCTGGCGCGCCATCTCCTGCTCGAACCCCGCCCGATCGACGCCCCACCCGCGACGCTCGGCGATGAGCTCGGTCAGGTCGAGCGGGAACCCGTAGGTGTCGTGGAGCTTGAACGCGACCGGGCCAGGCAAGGTGTTCCGCAAGGCGGAGTCCGAGTGCCCACCGTCGGTCCCCCCGGGGTGGTTCGTCGTGAACTCGGTTTCGAGGAGCTTCATTCCGCGGTCGAGGGTGCGCCGGAACCGCTCCTCTTCACCCGTGACCACGGCCTCCACGAACGCGCGGCGCTCGGCGAGCTCCGGGTACGCGGACGTCATCCCGGTGATCACCTCGTTCACCACCTCGTGCAGGAACGGCTTCTCCAGCCCGAGGGTGCGCCCGAACATGATGCCGCGCCGCATCAGCCGGCGGAGCACGTAGCCGCGCTCGTCGTTGCTGGGCATCACGCCATCGGCGACGAGGAACGCGGTCGCGCGCGCGTGATCGGCGATCACCCGCAGCGCTGTGTCCGACTCCTCCGCCGCGCCCCACTTCACGTTCGCCAGGCTGGCGGCGCGGCGGATCAGGGGTTGGAACACGTCGGTGTCGTAGTTCCAGTACACGCCCTGCAGCGCCGCTGCGACGCGCTCGAGGCCCATCCCGGTGTCGATCGACGGCTTCGGCAGCGTGGTGCGGCTCTTGTCCGGGTGCTGCTCGAACTGCATGAACACGAGGTTCCAGATCTCGACGTACCGGCCGCTCCCGGTGGCGGGACCGCCCGCCGGTCCCCGCGCTTCGCCGTGGTCGTAGTGGATCTCGGAGCACGGACCACACGGGCCCACCGGACCCATCGACCAGAAGTTCTCTTCGGCCCCGAGCCGCTGGATCCGCGACTCGGGCACGCCGACCCGCTCGCGCCACAGGGCGAACGCCTCGTCGTCCTCCTCGTACACGGTGACCCACAGGCGCTCGGCGTCGAGCTTCCACACGCCGGTCAGCATCTCCCACGCGAACGAGATCGCCTCGGGCTTGAAGTAGTCGCCGAACGAGAAGTTCCCCAACATCTCGAAGAACGTGTGGTGGCGCGGCGTGCGGCCCACGTTGTCGAGGTCGTTGTGCTTGCCGCTCACCCGCAGGCACTTCTGCGCGGTGGCCGCTCGCGGCGCCGCCGGCTTCTCTGCGCCGGTGAACGCGTCCTTGAACTGCACCATCCCGGCGTTGGTGAAGTACAACGTCGGGTCGTCGTGCGGGACGAGGGACGAGGACGGCAGGACGGCGTGGCCGTTCCGGCCGAAGTACTCGAGGAAGGACTTCCGGATCTCGCTGGCGTTCACCGATCACTCCGCCACGCCCGACGGGCGTGACCGGGGTCGCTCTAATCCGGCGACGATGGGGGCGCCGCCCCTCCGTCAGGCCTCGGCCATCGACGAGTCGGACTCGTCCGATCCGGTCGACTTCACCACCACCCCGTAGTGGGACAGGACGTGCTCCCGGATCCGGTTGGCGGCGTCGGTGTGGGTGCGGATGTACTCACACGCCGCATCCTTGCCCTGGCCCATCCGGTCGTTCTCGAGCGCGAACCACGAGCCCGACTTCCGCACGATCCCGGTCAACGTGCCGAGGTCGACCAGCTCGGCTTCGGCCGACACGCCCTGCCCGTACAGGATGTCGAACTCCACCTGACGGAACGGCGGCGCGAGCTTGTTCTTGGTGACCTTCACCTTGGTGCGGTTCCCGAGCACGTCCTCACCCTTCTTGATCGACCCGATCCGGGTGACCTCCATCCGGATCGACGCGTAGAACTTCAGCGCGTTGCCGCCGCTGGTGGTCTTCGGGCTGCCGAACATCACCCCGATCTTCTCGCGCATCTGGTTGATGAAGATCACGATCGCGTCGGACTTGTGGATCGCGCCGGTGAGCTTGCGCAGCGCCTGGCTCATCAGGCGGGCCTGCGCGCCCGGCTGCACGTCTCCGATGTCACCTTCGAGCTCGGACTTCGGCACGAGGGCCGCGACCGAGTCGACCACGATCACGTCGATCGCGCCGCTGCGCACGAGCGTCTCGGCGATCTCGAGCGCCTGCTCGCCGTGGTCGGGCTGGGAGATCAACAGCTCGTCGATCTTCACCCCGAGGGCGCGCGCGTAGTTCGGGTCGAGCGCGTGCTCGGCGTCGATGAACGCGGCGGTCCCCCCGTTGCGCTGCGCCTGGGCCGCGGTCTGCAGCGCGAGGGTGGTCTTGCCGCTCGCCTCCGCCCCGTAGATCTCGACCACCCGGCCGCGAGGCAAGCCGCCGATGCCGAGCGCGAGATCGAGGCCGAGCGAGCCCGTGGAAATCGCTCCGACCTTCGGGATGTCCGCGTCCCCGTACCGCATGATCGAGCCCTTCCCGAACTGGCGCTCGATGGAGGCGATGGCGGCGTCGATGGCTTTGGCACGATCTTCGGACATGGCAGTGCTCCTGGGGTCTGAGGCGGAGGTGGGTGCGGGGCGGGAGCCCGGGGTCTCGTCTTCGGGGCGACTCTTCTTGCGGCTCATCGGCTTCCCTCGGTCGGGGTGGTCTCGCCGCCCCTC
>JBEBJC010000507.1:0-6069 GCA_040080105.1 Myxococcota bacterium | reverse complement strand
GGACCACCTGACCCGCCGCTGAACCGCGGCCACGATCGCGGCGCGGGAGGGGAAGTAGCGGTACAGCGCCCCCGCCGTCATCCCGATCCCAGTGGCGATCGCCTGGACGGTCAGCGACTCGAGGTCGGCCGCCAGCACGAGCTGCTCGGCGGAGTCGACGATCTCCTCGGCGGTGGCGGCGCGGCGGCGGGTCAGGTGGTCCATCGTGAATGACGTTTATCACTGTGAACGTTGTTTGCAATGTGCAGCGCTCGGCGGGATGACGACGACATCTTGACGAGTTCATGGCGGACGCCCGAGACAGCCCAGCACGCGCCGCGTCGCCCACCGACCCTGGCCATGTCCGTCCGCTAGCCTCGGGAGCCCGTACCCGCAGTCCGCGGACGCCGAACCCTGTTTGCAAGGAGGGTGCCGCAGGCGGTGTCCGAGCTCGAGAGCCGGTGGACCGTGGACGGGATGACCGCGCGAGTCCGGGTGTTCCCCGCCGACGACGGCGCGTGGACCCTCGACGTGGGGCGAAGGCTACTGGCCCGCATCGGCCCGAACCTGGGGGTGGTCGCCGCGGGCGTTCTGGTCGCGCTCGGGGTGGGGAGCACGCAGTTGGGGGGGATGTTCATCGTCGCAGGGTTCGGGATCGCGGCACTCGCGTGGCTGGGCCAGCAGAAGAAGGCGGTGACCCGCACCCTGACGCTGTCCCGCTCGCGGCTCACCCTCGAGGGCGTCGGGAGCTGGGACTTGACCGGCTTTCGTCGGGTGGACGCGTGGAAGGGCAGCCTCGGCATCTTCGACGAGCGCGGCGAGCCGGCTCGGACCGTGCTGCTCGACCACGACGACGCGGTGGTCGCGTGGCTCGCCGAACAGTTGAACGGCGCGATCCGCCCGAAGCTGCCGGAGTCGCCGGCCGACCTGGCGGCGGGTGAGCTGCTGCGGGGGCTGGTCGGCGAGGTGGACCGCCGCTGAGGGTCGGAAACCCGGGGCGAGCGCACGCCGCACGCGCGCGCACGGGGCCAGTCACGGTTCGAACTCTGGAATGGACGAGCCGGGGTTGGAACGGGTCGTGCACATGGCTCGGTGTGCGGCCGATCGCCGCGAAGGGGGTCCAGCGATGTGGGTGACCTGGAGTTCGGTGGCGTTCGGGTGGAGTCACCTCGAGTTCGTGCAGGTGGCGCCGTTCACGCTGGAGGTGACGACCTCGGCGCCGGGAGATCTGCCGCCGGGCTCGCTGCACGAGGCGCTCGCAGCCGCGGTAGACCTGTGGACCGACGACGCATGCGCCGCGCCGCCCGAGATCACCGTGGTCGAGACCGCCGACAACCTGAGCGACCCCGACGATGGCCGATCCACCGTCTCCGTCGACCCCGACGAGCCGTACGAGGCGGTCCTGTACCTCCAGCTCGGCGGTGAGACCGCGTTTCGGCGGTTCGGCGTGGACTACGAGATCCCCGACGATCAGGACCTCGTGTTCTCCGACCTGCCGTTCGCGACCGACGGCGAGGTGGTGGCAGGCACCTGTGACGGGCCGGGGTTGTCGTGGCTGGCGACCGAGATGGTCGGGTTCCTGCTCGGCGTAGCCCCACCCGACGGGGCCGTCGACTCGCTGTTCAACCAGCCCGAGTGCAGTCTGCCGTCGTTGTCCGCCGACGACCGCGCGTCGCTCCGCGCGCTGTACGGGTCCGGCGTCACCGCAGAGTGCCTGGTCGTCCCCGTCACCTGGCTGGTGTACCCGGGCGACGTGTTGCCGTTCGACCTGTGTACGGTCACGCCGTTCGGCCCGAGCCCGGTGCTCGACCAGTGGCTCGCCGCCCCCGACGGGACCCGGGTCGAGCTCGCGGAGCCTACCTCCCTCGACGTCCCGGGGGAGTACACCTTCGAGCTGTGCGCCGAGGTCGAGGCGCCCGCCGGCTGTGACGAGCCGGTGTCGTGCGGCCCGTGGCCAGACACCTACCGGGTGTGCGCCGAGCCCGAGGTCGCGCTCGACGCGGCGCTCGACCCGGCGTGGGGCGAGCTCCACTTGACCGACCTCACGCAGGTCGAGCCCGACTGCGACCACTTCCTCGACCCGACGTGGCGGGTCACCGACGGAGCTGGCGCCCCGGTCGCGAGCGGCGAGGGCGACAGTTGGGTGGTCTCGCTGCCCGAGTACGGGACGTACGAGGTCGAGCTGTCGTTGGCGGAGCGGTTCACCGCCACCACCACGGTCACCTGGGAGGAGGCGCCCGAGCCGACCTTCGAGCCGCGCGGGGCGGACGAGGAGGGCGGCTGCGGGTGCGCCCATCCGTCCCGTCCCGCCGGCGCGCTGCTGATCGCGGCGGTGGTCGCCGCCGCCCGGCGCCGTCGGTAGCTTGGCGGCGGCCGACCCTCGGCAACATCAAGGGGTCCGCGGCACGCCCAGCTGGGAGCTCGACGCTGGGGCGCCGAGCTGGGCCTGGACCACGATCTCGCGGCCCTCCGGATGGGGGAACCGAACCTGAACATCCGGCGACCGTATCCGAGTCGTGGCCTGCAGCTCACGAGAGCTGACCCCGGGTGGCCCCGCGGGGCCTCACTCCGGGCACACCTCGTCTTCGATCGCGGCCTGGTTGTCGGAGGGCGCGCAGTCGTGGTCCGACACCACCCGCGCGACCAGCCCGCCCGCGGTCTGCGCCGGGTCCAGGTCGAGCGTGACCTCGACCGACGAGGCTGGGCCGAGCTCGCCGAGCTCGGCCCGCGCGAGCCGGTCCTCGGTATCGAGCGACCACAGCTCGAGCGCCGCACCCGCCGGCTCCGCCAGGTCGCCGTGGTTCGACACCTGCACCACGAACCGCTGCGGCCCCTGGTCACACGACGCCGCGCAGCTCCCGATCAGGGTCGCCGTCAGGTCCGACCCGGGCACCGACCCGTCGGTCGCGGGGGAGGTGACCGGCCGGCTTCCGAACCCCCCGTCGAGCCACGACGCCGGCAGCGCCGCGTTCCCGAGCGCGTCGAACCGGCCCGAGGTCCAGTCCACCGTGTTCCACTCGGGCCCCGAGCCCGCCCACCGGCCGTCGGCCTGCGCGTACACCCGGAGCTCCGACAGCAGGGGCTTGCTCAACGCCACGATCTCGGTGTGGCCGTCGCGGTCGAGGTCGACCGGGAGCGGGTGGGTCCAGTACCCGGGCTCGAGCAGGGTGGGATCGGTGTACACCGGCTCGCCGGTGGCGCCGTCGAGGATCACGAGCTGGCCCGGCAGGGTCGCCATCAGCTCGGCGGCGCCGTCTCCGTCGAGGTCGAACGCGGAGCAGCCGAGGTTCGGCCCCCCGTCGGGGAACGTCCACGCGACCGACCCGTCCGCCTCGAACAACGCGGTCTCCGTCTTGAACACCACCGCGACCTCGAACGCGCCGTCCCCGTCGAAGTCGGCGACACACGGCGGCCCTCCGCCCCGCCCGCCGATGGACCAGACGGCCGACGGGGTGCCGTCGTGCTCGAACACCCGCACGTCGCCGCCGTCGACCCACACCACCTCGGCCTCCGGGTCGGCGTCGAGCTGCGCGGTGGCGGGGAAGTTGTACCCCGGCTCCGGGCCGAGCCCGGCGTCCCACGCGACCGCCCCCTCGCGCACCACCACCCCGCCGAACAAGATCTCGGCGAGCCCGTCCTGCTCGAGGTCGGTGACCACCAGGGTCCCGCTCGGGTGGTCCGGGGCGTCGTAGGTGAACGCGAGCGCGCCGGTCGCGGCGTCGAACACCGTCGCGTCACACACCACCTCGAGCGCGCCGTCGCCGTTCAGATCTGCCGCGGTCAACATGCACATCTCGCCGTAGATCGAGTTCCCGGGCGGCAGGAACGGGGCGGTCTCCCACACGGTGGCGCCCGTCCGGTCGATCGCCTCCACCACGAACAGCCCGTCGTTCTGCTGCCGCAGCGCGAGGATCTCGGGGCCGCCGCCGTCGATGTCGATCAACGCCGCCGCGTTGTTCCACCAGTTGCCCGTGACCTCGAGCTCGAGCGCGCCGGTCACCGCGTCGTACGCGGCGAGCTTGTTCTGGCCGGTGACCACGATCGCCACGTGATCCGCGTCGGTCACCTGGCCGTCCCCGTCGTCGTCCATCAGCGATCCGGTGACCAACCCGAGGTTGGCGGACACCCCCAGATCGAGCGCGGGGCGCTGGGTCACCTCCCACCACCCCGCGCAAGTCCGCGGGTCCACCGCGACCGGGGTCGTCACCGGGTCACACGCGTCGTCGACGCAGTCCGCCACCGCGTCTCCGTCGAAGTCGGGGAACGCCTCGTCGACCTGCCCGTCGCCGTCGTCGTCGACCCCGTTGCACGCCTCGACCCCCTCGGTGGGGGGCGTCGTGGGGACGGTCGGGGTCGTCGGATCCTCGTGGGGATAGTGCTTCGGGGTCTCGGTGCACGCGAGCGCAAGCCACATGTGGCCCTCCGACCGCATGGATGTCCGCCGGGCCCCGCCGGGGGCACCCACGGGCGTCACGAAACGTCACGGCGGGGGGAACGCCAGCGGGGCGAGGGTGGTCCCGACCACCGCCGCGATCCCCACCAGCACGAGGTCGAGCGCGAACCCGGCCACCGCCATCTCCGCCGGCCGCACCCCGCCGCCCTCGGCCGCGATCGCCATCGGAGGGGTCGAGATCGGCATCATGAACCCACACGAGGCCGCGATCGTGGCCGGCACCATCCACGCCATCGGGTCGACCCCGGCCGACTTCGCTCCCGCGAGCAGCAGCGGCAACATCAGCTGGGTGGTCGCGGTGTTCGAGGTGACCTCGGACAACAGCGTCACCACCGCGCAGATCACCAGCACTGCGACCGGCCCCGGCAGCGACGCGAGCGACGCGGCGGGCCCGGCCATCCACGCGGCGAGGCCGGTGGACTCGATCCGGGTCGCGAGCGCGAACCCGCCGCCGAGCAGGAACATCACCCCCCACGGCATCACCTGCTCGAACCGCCGCAGCTCGACCACCGGGCGACCCTCGGCCGCGGGGGCCACGAACAGCACCAGCGCCGCCCCCATCGCGACCCACGCGTCGTCGACGCCGGAGCCGAGCCCGAGCGCGTTCGACCACCCCGGGATCGTGGCGAGGCCGAGGTCGATCGGCTTGCGGGTGACCCACGCCACCGCGGCCACCGCCCACACCGCGGCCACGAACCGCTCGCCCGGCCGCCACGCGGGCACCGGCGGCGCTTCGACCAGCTCGGTGCCGGCCGGCAGCGAGCGCCGCGCGAGCAGCACCCACGCCACCGGCAGCGCGAGCACGGTGAACGGCACCCCGACCACCAGCCAGCTCGCGAACCCCACCGGTCGCCCCGCCTGCTCGGTCGCCATCTTCGCGAACACGGCGTTCGGGAAGGTCCCGATCAGCGTGGTCACCCCGCCGATCGACACCGCGTGCGCGACGCCGAGCGCGAACGTCGACCGGCCGACCTTGCACCGGTCGGCCAGCAACAGCGCGATCGGCAGCATCATCAACGCCGACGCGGTGTTCGACACGAACGACGAGATCACGGCGCCGCCGACCATCATCGCCAGCAGCACCCGCCGCGGGCCGCGTCGCAGCCACTCGGGCGCGAGCATCCCCGCGACCACCCGCTCGTGCAGCCCGACCCGCTCCATCGCGTGGCCGAGCACCGAGCCGCCGATCATCAGGAAGATCAGCGGGTCGGCGTACGGCGCGGCCGACTCCTCGATCGTGGCGACCTTCAACACCGGGAACGCGACCAGCGGGACGAGCGCGGTCACCGCGGTCGGCGCGACACCCCCGATCCACCACCCGGCCATCGCGAGCGCGACCCCCGCCGTCCGCCACGCCTCGACCGACAGCCCGGCCGGCGGCGCGGTGGCGACCGCGGCCGCGATCACGCACAGGCCGAGCGCGAGCCCCACCGCCCGGTACGCGGGGCGCTCTTGCGCCGCGTCCCACGCCTCGATCCACGCGAGCGGGTTCATCCGGTGCGGGTCGGGACCCACAGGCCCAGGTCGTGCGCCTGCTTCCACGCCCGGCGCGCGATGTCGGGGAGCTCGGCGGTCCGGTCGAGCGACGGCCACCGCGCGCGCACCGCGGCCCGCAGCTCGGGCTGGCCGGTGCGCTG
>JBEBJC010000506.1:0-6070 GCA_040080105.1 Myxococcota bacterium | reverse complement strand
GCCGATCCCACGACAGGTCGAGCGCGGCGCGCAGGGTGCGGTGGCGCGGATCCCCTCCGCGCGCGGTCAACAGCCGGAGCCGATCGTCGAGCCGCTCGAGCAGCGCGCGCGGCCCGAACGCGGCCGAGCGCCCCGCCGCCAGCACGATCGCCAGCGGGACCCGCTCGAGGCGGTCGACCACCCCGGGGACGAGCTCGGTCGCCGCCGGGTCGCCCACCCACGGCGCGTCGACCGCGGCGGCGTGGTGCAGGAACAGCGCGGACGCGTGCGCCGGAGGGAGCGGCGCGACCTCGATCGGGTCGGCGCCGTCCACCACGGCGCGGCTCGCCACCACCACCGACACCCCCGGCACGGCCCGCAGCAGGTCGAACGCGGACCCGCCGAGGGCCTCGCCGTGGTCGACGTACACCGCGTCGACCGACCGCGCCGCCAGCCCCTCGCTCACCGTCGCGTCGAGCTGTCGCGCCCCTCCGACCTCGATCCCGAGGGCCCGCGCCACCGCGAGGAGCAACACCTCGGCGGTGTCGCACCGCTCCGCGTCGACCCACAGGACCCGGCCTCCCCGGCGATGGGCCGCGGCGAGCAGCACCCGCGACTTGCCGATGCCCGCGGGGCCGGTGAGCGCGGCGAACGTCGCCGACACCACCCGACCCACCTCGTCGACCCGGCCGAACAGCGGCCCGGGCTGCGCCGGCAACGGCAGCGGCCGCGGGCGCTCGACCACCAGGCGGTACCCCTCGGCGTGGGCGGTGAGCAGGTGGTCGGGGCGGCCCGGATCGAGCTCGAGCTTCGTGCGCAGCCGACGGACCACCGTGTCGACCCACCGTTCGCTGCCGGACTGGCCGCCCCACGCGTCCTGCAGGGCGGCGCGCGACACCACCCCGCCGTCCGCTCCGACCAGCAGCCCCAACACCCGCAGCTCGGCCGGGGTCAACGCGACCGGCGGCCCGTCCCGTCGCGCGACCGCGGCGCGATCGAGCTGGAGCTCTCCCGCGCGGAGGACGAGCCGGTTCATTCTGCGGGAGGGGAGCCCGCCGAACGCTCCCGCTCGGGGGTCGGTCGCGGGGGGAGCGCGCGGAGGTACCTCGCCATCGCGAGCCGGTCCTGGTCGGACAGGTGCCGGGTGCCGTCGCGGATCACGTGCCGCATGCCGCCCCCTACGAACTCGCCGTCGGGCGTCATCCCGAGGTCGAGGAACGTGGTCCAGTCCCCCTCGGTCCACCCAACGAGCCCGTCGGCGTGGGGGGTGAGGTTCGGGCCGCCGTGGGGCGGCTGGTCGGAGCCCGCGAGCGGGTCGCGCTCCCGCCCGACGGCGTCGCGGCGCGAGTGGCAGCCCGAGCAGTGCCCCACGACCTCGACCAAGTAGGCGCCGCGGTCGAGCTGCGGGTCGTCGAGCGCTCGCCACGGCCGGGCGCGGAACACGAGCCACCGCCACGCGTGCAGCGCCGCGCGGCTCCGGTCGATCTCCTGGGGGGGATCGGGGGTCGCGGCCGGCGGCACGGTGCGCAGGTACGCCCACAGATCGGCCACGTCGCCGTCCGACAGCCGGGTGAACGCCGGGTACGGGAACGCCGGCCACAGCGCGTGGCCGCCCGGCGCCTCGCCCCGCCGGAGCGCCCGCTCGAACTCCGCCTCGCTCCAGCCCCCGATGCCGTGGTCCGGATCGGGGGTCAGGTTCGACCCGCGGAACGTGCCGAACTCGGTGTCGAGCGGGGGCCCCCCGGCGTACGGCGCGCCGCCCTCGGTCGTGTGGCACTCGCGGCACCCGGCGAGCCCGGCGAGGACCTCCCCCCACGCGGGGTCGGCCGCGAGCGCGGAGGCCGCCCACCCGATCAGTGGTGATCCTCGTCGACCTTGTACGCGTCGTGGCAGTCGCCGCACGCGCCGCCCACCGCGCCGAACTGGGTCTTGATCGCGGCGAGATCGCCCCCTTTGGCCACCTCGGCCAGCTTGGTCGCCTCGGTCTCCATCTTCTTGACCGCCGCCGCGAACTTGTCGGCTTGCGACCAGATCTCCGGCTTGGCGTCGGTCTCGAGGCCCGGCGCCGGTCCGGAGCCGGCCGGGAACAGCCCGCCCATCGTGAGCGCGAGGTCACGCAGGGCGTTCGCGTGGAGCGCCGCGTCCTGAGCGCGGTCGGACTCCCCCTTCACGATCATCGCGAGGGCGCCCATGTGGCCGCCGGCGGCCTCCATCACCTCGTGGCGGTACTTCACGGACTGCGCCGGCGTGGGGGGCGCCGCGAGGGCCCCGACCGCCACGAACCCGACCGCAACGACGACGAACCTCCACATGTGGACCCTCCGGCCAGACGCTTAGCGTCGCCGCGGGCGGATCGCACCTCCGCCGGACCTACCGCCCCACCAGCGCCACGAAGTCCGGGTCGGTCCGAAACGCCGCGAAGTCCGCCTCGGCGTGAAACTGCGCCGGTGGCTTGCCGAGGGCGACGGCCCGCGCCGCCCACGCGAGCATCGGCTCGCGCTCCCCCCGGACGGCGTAGAAACACGCGACGTTGAACGCCAGCCGGTCCTTCTGCGCCGCGGCCGGCACCGAGGGGACCAGCGAGAACGCGAGCGCTCGGAGCGCCTCGTCGTTCGACAGCTGAGCGGCGCCGACCGCGTCGGCCGCGATCGTCTCGATCGCCTTCTGGCCCCACGTGATGCGGGGGAGGCTCGCCCGGAACGCCTCGAGGAACGCGCGCACCTTCGGCGCGTACTCCTCCGGCTCGTGCTCGATCATCAACACGAGCGGCTCGAACTTCATCTGCAGGTAGCTGAAGTGCTCCCAGTTGGTCTTCACCGGCTCCGCCTGGGCGCCGATGGTGTGCAGCATCGACAGGGCCGCGGCCCAGTCTGCGTCGCTGTGGCCTTGGGCGAACGCGAGCAGCAGCGGACCGAGCTCGGCGGTCCGGAGCTCGTCGGGAGCTCGGCCCACGAGCCGCGCCTCTGCCGCCCACAGGGCCATGGCGACCGCGTCTTCGCCCGCGTCGCGGATCCGGAGCCGGCGTCCGAGCCTGAGCTGCGCCAGCACGGTCGGCTGGTGGTCGGGGTGCGCGGCGAGCCAGCCCGCGACGTGGGCCTCGGCCGCGGCGGGGTCGGCCGCCCAGCGCTGGCCGAGCAGGTCGCCCCAGTCCCACCCGGTGGCACCCGCGGTCCAGCTCGCCTCGAGCACCGAGCGGACGGTGTCCTCGGGCAGCTGACCGGCGACGGCGAGCACCCGGCCCGAGAACGCGGACACCTCGTCGGCCGCGGTGAACGTCAGCGCGTCCGCCGGGTCGAGCACCCGCCCGAGCAACGCCGCCACCGCGACGGGTGAGCGGGCCGTCTCCACCTCGGCCTGGAGCGCCACCTGGCCGGACAGCGCGCCCAGCCGCTCCGCGATCTGTTCCCCGACCTCGGGGTTCGCGGCGTCGATCTCGCGGTGCAGGCGTTGCACCAGCTCGGCGTGCTCGTACTCGATCATCTGCTCGGCGTACGCGCAGAACCGGTCCACCAACCCGTCGCGGGTGGCTTCGTCGAGGTCGTCGGGTTGGAGGAACGCCGCCAGGAACAGCGCGTCCATCGCGTCGCCCGACTCGGACGACAACGCGTCGGTCCCGAGCGGCCGCAGCAGGGTCAGCAGCGGCCCGGGCAGCAGCTGCGGGAACACGTCCTCGATCAGCTGGTCCAGCACCGTCTCGTCCCACGCGCGGTGGCCCGAGTCGTACCGCTCGCACGCCCGGTGGAACTGGCGCGCGAGCTCGTGCTGCTCGAGCTCGGCGCGGCGCTCGGCCAACAGCGTCGCGGCGGTGACGGTCGCGGCGAGGTCGTCGGTGATCGACACCAGACCCAGCTTCGCGACCGCGAGCAGCGTCGGGCTCGGCAGCTCCTGCCCCCACCGCTCGAGCGCCTCGTCCAACACCGGGACCGGGGTGAGCGTCCCCTCCTCCGGAGTCACCCCGAACACGTCGAACACCGCGCTGTGCTCGCCGCTGTCGACCTGGATCCGCACCGAGAGCAAGTCGAGCGCGGTGGTCACCTCCGACAGCTCGTCGGACTCCAGCATCTTGAGCAGCTCGGCCACCGGCGGCGTGCCGGCGAGCGCCTGCCGCTGCTCCCACCGCGCGAGCAGCGGACGGGGCCCCCGCAGCACCTTCAGCGTCGGGTGGTCGAGCACCGGCTGCACGCTCGCGATCTTGCGGCACCCGCGGAGGTCGAGCTCCTCCAGCGCGGCCATCCGCGCGATCGGTCCCACGTCCTTCAGGTAGTGGTTGCCGCTCACGTCGAGCGCCCGCAGCCGCGGGAGGTGCACCAGCGGCGACAGGTCGAGGGCCTTGTAGCAGCTCTGCATCGTGAGCTGCTCGAGCGCGGTGAGCGGCACGAGGCCGGACAGGTCCGCGATCGGTCCCCACGACACGTCCAGCTGCCGCAGCTGGTGGAGGCCCGCCAGCATCGACAGGTCGTCGTTCACCCCGCACTGGCCGAGGCCGAGCGACTCGAGCCCGACCAGCCGACCGAGCACCGCCGGGACGGGGTTCACGAACGGCGCGTCCGACCCCGCGAGGCCCTTGTTCAGCGCCCCGGTCAGGTCCAGCGACCGGAGGGAGCTCATCTCACCGAGAGCGTCGGGCAGCCCCACCAGCTGGGCGTCGAGCACGAGACGCTCGAGCCGCAGGCGCGGGATCACCGCGGGGAACGTGGTGACCGGACAGCCGCGGATCACGAGCGCCCGCAGCTCGGTCGCGTGGGCGAGCTCCGCCGGCAGGTCCGACACCCCACACGAGACGACGTGCAGCTCGCGCAGGCGCCCGAGCAGCCCCACCGACGGGGGCAGCGCGCCGGGCCGGTCGTGTGCGCACCACACCTCGAGGTGCTCGAGCTGCGGCCACGCCCGACAGACCTGGTCGACCTCGGTCTCGACCTCACCCGCCACCACCAGCTCGAGCTCCACCAGCGTCGGCGGGGGACGGCAACCCGACGGGACGCCCGACGGCAGCCCACACCGGAGGTTCAGCCGGCGCAGCGCGGGGAACCGGTCGAGTTGGCGCAGCAGGGCGTCGGGGTCCTCGTCGTCGTCCACCCGGATCGCGGTCGCGCCGTACGGGTCCGCGAGCGCCTGCTCGACCGACTGTTCGACCGACTGTTCGACCCACCGTTCGGGCTGTTCTGCCGACCGTTCGTCCACCCGGACCTCCGAACCCGCCGGTATCCGACCGGGGCCGAGCAGTCTCCCGCGGGCGGTGGCGCCGCGATACGGGTCGTCCGCGGAAGGTGTGTCCATGATGGACGAAGATCACGACGACGGCCTCGGCGGGCGCAGCCGCGATCGACGGGAGTTCACCGAGGACAACCGGTGGGCGGTGCCGCTGTGCCGGCTGACCCCGGCGCAGCTCGCGGCGGCGCCGATCCCGGAGGCGATCCGCGAGGTGGTCCGCGAGGCGGTGGCGGTCGGAGACGCCGCCAGCGCCGGACGCGCCCGGAACCGGCTCCATCAGCGGGTCGACAAGCTGGTGCGGCTGCTCGACGAGTCCGAGGTGCTCGAGCTCGACACCTACCTCGAGGACCCCGAGGTCGGCGACCGCGCGGTCGAGGCGTGGTGCGACGACCTGATCCGCGACGGCGACCCGGCGCTCGACACGCTGATCGCGGCCAACCCGTCGGCCGATCGGCAGCGGTTCCGCACGCTCGCGCGCAACGCTCGCCGCTGCGCGCCGCCCTGGTGGCGCTGCCGAACCTGGTCCTGCCCTGAGCGCACCCGCCCCCAGCGACCTGCGCCGCGGGGCGGCGTTCATGCTGGTGGCGTCGGCGATGTTCGCGGGGATGGGGGCGCTGGTGAAGCACACCGCGGCGCTCGGGGTGCCGCCGCTCGAGATCGTGGCGTGGCGCTCGGCGATCACCGGGGTGTGCGTGGGGGTGTGGGCGTGGCGCGCCGGGGTGCCGCTGCGCCCGGTGAACGCCCGGATGCAGCTCGTGCGCGGGCTCGTCGGGGTGTGCTCGATGGGGCTGTACTTCACCGCGATCGCGCGCCTGCCGCTGGGCGACGCGGTGCTGCTGACCTACCTGTCGCCGCTGCTGGTCGGGGCGATGTCGCCGTG
>JBEBJC010000505.1:0-6075 GCA_040080105.1 Myxococcota bacterium | reverse complement strand
GGGGCAACGCGATGGCGCCGGCGGTCCTGCGCCATCGCGTTGCCCCCGAGCTCGAACGGGTCGAGCTCGGGCGCGGCCTGCTCGGCCTCCGGCTCGGCGCGCGTCACGATCGGTCGGTACTCACGGCTCATCGGGCCCCCACGGAGGAACGCCCTTTGTTCATACGAGCCGGGTCGTCGCGGGTGAGTCGCACGATGTACCAACCTGTGCCGCGGCTGCCGGTTAGTCGGGCCGACCGGAGCGCCCGATGTTCCTCGCCTGGATCGCTTGCCGTCCCCCCGACCCCGTCCCCCCTGGGGTCGAGCCGCCGACCGGACCGGTCGACATCGCCGCCGAAGGGTTCTTCCGCGGGGACCTCCACTTCCACACGAACTACTCCGACGACGCGCTGGAGCAGGGCGGCGACTGGATGCGCGGGGCGCTCGACATCGCCGCGGCGTGGGCCGACCCGGCGTGGGTCGAGGCGTTCCCGGAGCTCGCGCCCACCGACCACCTGCAGTTCGTCGCGGTGACCGACCACCGGACCACCGCAGGGTGGGACGACCCCGAGTTCCGGTCCGACACGCTCGCGGTGCTGGGCGGCGAGGAGTTCGGCTCGGACGGCCACGCCGGGATCTGGGGCCACGACGCGCACGTCCCGCACGAGCCGCAACACGGCGAGACCCCCACCGAGCGCATCCGGGACGCGATCGACGAGGCGCACGCGCAGGGCGGCCTGTTCTCGGTGAACCACCCGCTGTACTCCGGCGATCTGTGGACGTGGGACGCGACCGGGTTCGACGGGGTCGAGGTGTGGAACGCGGCGTGGTCGGCGATGGGTGCGCCGTCGACCGAGGTGGACCTCGATCAGTGGCTGGTCGACCACGGGGGGGCGGAGAACCCGTGGATCCGCCCTGCGGTGCGGGCGGAGGGGGTGCCGCAGAACGGGCAGGCGCTGCGGTTCTGGTACAGCGTGTTGTCGAGCGGGAACCACGTGCCGCCGGTGGGTGGCGGCGACCGCCACATGATCTTCCCGGCGGGGCTACCGACCACGTACGTCGCGGCGTCCGAGCGCACGCCCGAGGCGATCCTCGCCGGGCTCGCCGCGGGGGCGACGTTCGTGAGCCGCAGCCCCCAGGGCCCGCAGGTGGTGCTCGAAGCCGAGGTCGACGGGCAGACCTACCCGCTCGGCAGCGCGCTGCCCGGGGGACCGGCCACGATCCGGTGGCGGGTCGGCCGGGCCGCCGGGGGCGAGCTGCGGCTGATCCAGGGGCGCCTCGGCACCGACGGAGAGCCGGAGCGGATCGCGACGGTGCCGCTGACCTCGGCGGACGCGACCGGGGTGTTCGAGTGGACCCCGCCGACCGAGGGCGGCTGGGTGCACGCGGTGGTGGTCGACCCACTCCCGACCGACGTCCCCGACGAGATGCTCCCGGCGGTGGAGGCGTTGACCACGTTCCCGGCCGACGGCGGGCTGACCGCGGTGCTCTCCGCGCTGGGGCCGCTCGTCGATCTGGCGGTGCTCGGTGACCCGGCCCAGTGTCGGCTCGAGACCTGGACCGAGTGGAGCGGCGACTGCATGCCGGTCGACACCGAGCCGTTCGCCACGTTCTACGTGCCGCCGAACCTCCAGGCGCTGCTCGCGACCGACTTCGAGGGCGGTCAGGCCACCGGCTACGCGATGGGTGCGATCTCGGCCGCGTTCTTCGTGGGCGGCTGATCGTGCGGTTCCGCGACCTCGGGCTGACCGTCGGGCGCCTGCCTCCGGGCGAGCTGAACGCGATCACCGACGTGGCTGGGGTGCGGGTCGGTCACGCGACCGTGATCGACGGCGCCGCGCGCACCGGGGTCACCGCGATCCACCCCCACGGCGGCTCCGCGTTCACCGCGACCGTGCCGGCCGCGATCCAGGTGCTGAACGGCGCGGGCGAGATCACCGGTCGGTCCCAGATCGACGAGTACGGCACGCTCGAGTCGCCGATCGTGCTCACCAACACCTTGTCGGTCGGGGCGGCGCACCGCGCCACGGTGGAGTGGCTCACCGAGCGCGAGGCGCTCGCCGACGACTTCGTGATCCCGGTGGTGGCCGAGACCTGCGACGGGTTCCTGAACGACCAGTGCGGGCAGCACGTGACCGCCGCGCACGTGTGGGCGGCGCTCGACGGGGCGACGGGCGGGCCGGTGCCCGAAGGGAACGTCGGCGGCGGCACCGGGATGGCGCTGTTCCAGTTCAAGGGGGGGATCGGCACCGCGTCGCGCCGGGTGTCGATCGGCGGCGAGGCCTACACCGCCGGGGTGCTGGTGCAAGGGAACTTCGGCCGGCGGGAGGCGCTGCGGGTCGACGGCGTGGCGGTCGGGCTCGCGCTCACCGATCGGATGCCGGTGCGCGGCCCCACCGAGCCGCGCCGCGAGGGGTCGATCGTGGTGGTGATCGCGACCGATGCGCCGGTCACCGATCGACAGCTCGCGCGGCTCGCGCGGCGGGGGATGCTCGGGGTCGGGCGCACCGGGGCGATCGCCGGCCACACCTCGGGCGATCTGTTCCTCGCGTTCACCATTTGTTAGTCCTCGGACTCCGTCCTGCGGAATTGCCCCCGGTGCCTGGTGCCGCGCCGCCCGGGCGCAGATCCGGTGCTGGTCGGCCCTCGGCTGCACGACGCGGCGATCGACCCGCTGTTCGAGGCGGTGATCGAGGCGACCGAGGAGGCGATCCTCAACGCGCTGGTCGCGGCCGAGACGATGGTCGGGCGCGACGGCCACACGCTGTACGCGCTGCCGCACGACGAGCTCGTGGCCCTGATCCGGGCGCACCGCCCGCCCGGTGATCAGCGCGCCGTGCCGAGCTCGAGCGCACACGAGTCCCCCACGAGGGTGATCCGCTGCGGCCCCGACGCCGGCACCCGCTCGAACGTGTCGGCGTCGGCGCCGGCGACCGACAGGCGCAACGCCCACCCCGCCTCGAGCCGCGCCGACACCGGCCGGATCCGCACGGTCACCACGCCGGTCCGCGCGCGGGTCACGCCCTCGGTGAGCAGCCGCACCTTGCCGGACGGCTCGACCGCCTCGACGTACACGTGCAGCGCCGCCTCCCCGTCGATCTCGACCGCGCACCGGAGCTCGGCCTCGCCGAACAGCTGCACCGGCGCGTCGAACGGGGGAGTCGCGAACGACAGCAACCCTGGGGCGTCGTCGCGGTTCGGCGCGGGCACCGCGGTGAGCAGCCCGGCCGACCACCGGCTCTCGGGGCCCACCGTCGCGTCGAAGTCGACCTCGAGCGCCCGGCGCAGGTTCGGGTCGGGCGCGCCGAGGGCGCCGTCCTGGCGAGGGCTGTAGCTGCGGGGGACCACGACGGGCCACTGGGCCCCCTCCTCCCACACCTCGGGTCCCGCGACGTACCACCGCCGCAGGGGCGGGCCGCCGTCTCCGCGGAGGTGGGTGTCGAAGAACCCGACCACGTCGTCGAGTGACAGTCGGGCCGCCCGGTCGCGGTCTGCGAGCGGACTCGCGCTGTCGGTCCCCTCGTGGGTCCACCCGCCGACCCGGGCGTCGACCAACCCCAACGCGGCGTCGGCCCGGAGCACGGCGTCGGCGGTCGCCCCGTCCCACCACGAGCCCCACACGCCGAGCGCCGCGTCGGAGGCCACCAGCGCGTCGACCCACGCCGACGGGCCGATCGTCGACGCCGGCGGACCGCCCTCCCCCCACGGATCGGCCGGCGCCCGCACGTGCTCCACGTCGGCCGCGACGTCCGCGATCACCCGCGCGGCGATCCGGGCGTCGCGCGCGACCCCGTCCGGGTCGTCGTCGGTCGGGCGCGGACCCTCGATCATCCACCGGCTGCTCTTCGGGAACAGCTCCGGCACCTCGCCGCGATCGAGGGCCGCCGCCGACCGACCCCACACGTCGACGAACGCGACGTTGCGCACCCCTCCGGGAGCGAGCAGCTCGTCGACCAGGTCCCATTCGATCTCGCGCGCCAACACCGCGCGCAGCGCCGGGTGGCCGTGGGTGGCGGCGAGCAGCGCGGTCGTGCCCTCGTACGAAACGCCGGTGGCGCCGACCCGCCCGTCACACCACGGCTGGGCCGCGATCCAGTCGACGAGCGCCCCCAGGTCGGCCACCTCGTCGTCCGACCACGGCCGCTCCCAGGTCCCCTCCGAGGCGCCGGTCCCGCGCAGGTCGGCGATCACCACCCCGTACCCGGCGCGCGACAGCTCCGCGGCGATGTCCTCGCGCGGCCCGATCGGCATCGCGCGATCCGACCGGTCGAACTTCAGGTCGAAGCTGCGCCAGTACCGGGTCGAGATCAGCACCACCGGCGACGGACCTTCCCGATCGTCCGGCAGGATCACGTCCACCGCGAGGCGGGTGCCGTCCTCGGCGGTGACCCACGGCGCCGACACCTCGTACCGCGCACACCCGAGCCAGCTGAGCCACACCATCGCGAACCTCCATAGGTGATGTATCACCTAGTAGACACCGCACCTGTCGAGAACGGTTACCGGGACACCCGATGTCCCTGCGCCACGCGATCCTCGGGTTCCTGTCGGTCCGGCCGTTCACCGGGTACGACCTGAAGAAGGCGTTCGACACGTCGATCCGCCACTTCTGGACCGCCGACAAGGCGGCGATCTACCGGATGTTGGCGGACCTCGAGTCGGACGGGCTCGCCGCGTCGGAGCGGGTGCCGCAGCAGACCCGGCCGGACCGGCACCTGTACCACCTCACCGACGCCGGGCGGATCGAGCTCGACCGGTGGCTGCGGGTCCCGCTCGAGCCGGTGACGCGGCGGGAGCCGTTCCTGCTCCAGCTGTTCTTCTCGGACCGGTTGTCCCCCGCCGAGCGTGACGAGGTGGTCGCCGCCGAGCTCGCGGCGACCGAGGAGCAGGTCGGGGCGCTCTCCGCAGTGGTCGCGCTGGTTCAGGGGGACCCGAACCAGCCGCTCGGGCCGATCCTCACCCTGCACGCCGGCCTGGTGAGCCTGATCGGGTGGCGCGACTGGTTGCGCGCGATCCGGGCCCGGTTGGGGGAGCCGGGGCTCGCGGCCTCGCTGTTGGCCGAGTTCGGCGGGCGACCGAACGAATGAGCGGGGGGTGTACCTCGAGCGCAACCGGCACCCACCGAACGGGCCGGCCGGAGGTGCCCCGTGTCGATCGATCCCGCCCTGCTCCGTGACAGCGTCGCCCTCGCCGCCAGCCGCGAGCCGGTGATCACCCGCCGGTTCTACGAGGTGCTGTTCGCCCGGTACCCGCAGGTGCGTCCGCTGTTCTCGCACAACGCGCCGGAGCGGCAGCAGCAGATGCTGCAGGGGGCGCTGCTCGCGGTGCTCGACCACCTCGAGGACCCACACTGGCTGTCGAGCACGCTCGGGGCGCTCGGCGCCACCCACAAGTCGTACGGCGTGACCGACGACATGTACCCGATGGTCGGCGAGTGCCTGATCGCGACGCTGGCGGAGCTGTGCGGCGACCAGTGGACGCCCGCGCACGAGGCGTCGTGGGTCGAGGCGTACGGCGTGATCACCTCCCTGGCGCTCGCGGGCGCGGCCCAGGTGCGCTGCGCGAGCTGACCGGCAGGGTGACGCATTCGTGCGTTCGCGTCACCTTCAGCCGTGGCTCGACCTCGTTCCCGCGGGTCATGGGAGGGGCGCGAGGTCGACATGTGGTGGACGATGGTGAGCGCAGCGGCGTCGGACGTGGAGCCCCCGCCGGACTGGGACGCGCTCCGCGCGGCGAACCCCGACTTGAAGGTGTTGGCGGTGGGCCCGGCCGCGACCGCCGGGGTGCGGGAGTGGGCCGACGTGGTGCGCACCGTGCCCGCGTACGCGCAGCTCGGGGCCGAGCTGCAGCGGATGTCCCGCCGGCGGTGCGTGGTGTTGGTGGCGCCGTCCCACGGCGCGTGGCGGGCCGAGCCGTCTCCCGGGTGCGAGCGGACGTCGGCGCCCCCGCCGGCGGTCGGCTCGGACCGCGAGGACGGCGACTCGGACCTCGCGCTGGGGCTGTTCGGCGTCGCGTACGGCGGGTTCGTCGGCGCCGAGGCGGGGTGGCTGGTCGGGGAGGTGCTCGAGGCCGACGAGGCCGCGCACACGTTCGAGGG
>JBEBJC010000504.1:0-6079 GCA_040080105.1 Myxococcota bacterium | reverse complement strand
GGCGCGGACCTCGTCGCCGTACAGCACCCAGGTCTTCTGGAACCGGGTGCCGTCACCGGCGAGCCCGCCGGTCACCACCACCGACGGGTCGAGGTTGTCGTTGAGCCCGTGCACGAGATCGGTGCCGTTCACCCCGAGCCCGTCGGACAACACGAACACCGCGCGCAGGTCCGGGCGAGCCAGCCCGGTCGCGAGCAGCCGCCCCACGTCGTACGAGCGCGCCGCCTCCGGCACGTCGACCGCGGTGGCGGCGAGATCGGTCTTGCCGAACCGCGCCACCGCGACCGTCACGACGCCGTCGCGCACCTCTCCCCCGACGATCTCGCCCGCGCCGGAGCACCCGACCACCACCGACCGGCGGAACGCCTTGCGCAGCGCCTGCAGCACCTCCGGGTGGCGCTCGCCGATGATCGGCGAGCCGAACGCCACCACCAGGGTCCGCGGCGCGTCGAGCTCCGACGGCAGAGGCTGGGACCAGGCGCGCGTCTTGAGGTCGTAGTGGACGGTGCGGACCTCGAACCCCGAGCGGACCACCGTGTCGTCGTCGACCGCCGGCAGCGCCTCGACCTCGGCGAACGTGGTGATGGTCATCGTCTGGTTGTGCAGGTCACACCGGCCGTTCGCGTGGGGCGACAGCTCGCCGTACGAGTAGAAGCCGGTGATGTTCGCGCCGGGCGGCAACACGTCGCTGATCGCCTCGATCTCCTCCTCGGTCCGGTCGCCGAGCACCATCCGGCGCCCGACGCAGCTGATCGCGACCGCGAGCATCGGCCCGTCGACCTCGGGCTCGCCGAACTCGGCGGGGTGAGCTCCCAGTTGGCGGGTGCGCGCGGACGTGGCCGCGCTCTCCGCCCCGGTGACCAGCCGATCGAAGTCGGCCTTCATCAGCTGCGCGAGGCTGCCGGTCGGGACGTCGCCGGCGAACGTCATCGACTGGGTGGCCTCGTCGACCGCGAGCACGGTGCGCACGAGGACCTTGTCGTCGGTCGTGCCCGACCGGATCGCCAGCGGGAACAACAACCCGCTCGCCGGCAGGTCCGCCGCCTTCGGGCCGAGGTACTGCTTGTACAGCGCCAGCGCGGGCTTGCCGTCGAGCTCGTACAGGACGTTCCCGTCGGCGCGGGTCACGGTGCGCTCGGGGCCGAACCGGTCCCACCCGCCCTTCGAGCCGTGGCCGACGCGTACGTGGTCACCGTACAGGCCCACCGCCGCGATCACGCCGCTCCCGACGAGGTCGTCGTGCGCGACCCACGTGCGCTCGAACCGGCTCCCGTCCCCGGCGAGCCCGCCCGTCACCACCACCGCGGCCGGCAGGTGGTCGTTCATCCCCCGCACCAGCTCGGTGCCGTTCACCTGCAGGCCCTCGGACAACACGAACACCGCCCGCAGGTCGGGCCCCGCCAGGTACTTCGCCAGGGTCTGGCCCGCCGCGTACGACTCGGCCCGGTCGGACACCGAGACCCGGGCCGACTTCAGCCGGGTGTGGGCGAACCGCGTCACCGTGACGATCAACGCGTCGTCGCGTACGTCTCGGCCCGCGATCTCGCCGGCGCCGCTGCACCCGAGCAGCGTGGCCCTCGGCAGCGCGGCCCGGAGCCGGGCGAGCCCTTCTCGCTGCAGGTCGAGCTCCGGCGAGCCGAACGCCAGCACCAGCGTCTGGTCCGAGTCGAGCTTCGGGATGGGCTCGGACCACTGCTTGGAAAGCAGATCGTAGGTCAGGCTCCGGACTTCCATCGTCGCACCCCGGTGTCGCTAGGAGTTCCCGTTCGGTGTGTCGGCGGACGGCATGCGCCCGGCCTCGATCCGCGAGAACACGAAGGTCAGATCGTCGGTCGCGGCCTTCCCGCCGCGGAACGTGTTCAGCTCGGCCAGCAGCCGGCTGCGCATCTCGGTGGGCGGCTGGCCGTCGAGGGCGCCGCACAGGGCCCGCAGCCGCCGCTCCGAGAACTGGTCGCCGCTGGGCCCCTCACACTCGATCACGCCGTCGGTGTACCAGACCACCGTGTCGCCGCGCTCGATCGGGACCTCGACCACCCCGTACTCGCCGACCTCGGACGCGCCGAGGGGGCTGCCGCGCACCACCAGCGGCCGGGCCTGGCCCTGGCGGACCAGGTACGGGAACCCGTGCCCGGCGTTCGCGACGTGCATCACGCCCCGCGCCGGGTCGAGCACCCCCGCGGCGCAGGTCATCATGAACCGCCGCCGCGCGGCGCCGAAGATCGCCGCGTTCATCGCGACCAGGATCCGGTCGGGGGTGAGCCTGTCCCCCGGCACCGAGGCCCGGCCGAGGTCACACGCCGCGCGCGCGACCCCGGTGAGGATCGCCGACGAGATCCCGTGGCCGGTCACGTCGCCGATCACCACCAGCATCCGCCCCCCCTCGAGCGGGTGGGCGGTCCACCAGTCGCCGCCACACACCGCGGCGGGCTCGAACGTGGCCGCGACCGACACCGACGGCGTGTCGATCTCACTCGAGTCGGGCACCAACATCTGCTGGACGACCCGCGCCACCTCGAGCTGCTCGCGGATCGCGGCTACGTGTGCGGTCTGCGACAGCAGCTCGCCCAGCTGATCCGCCAGCGACAAGAAGCTCCGGCGGATCGCGAACACCGAGCGGGTCGCGCTCGTGTGGCCGGTGTTCCAGTCGGTGGGCGCGCCGTCGGACCCCACGAGCTCGGTCAGGCGCGCGGTGAACTTCCGCTTCGCGACCTGGATCGAGCTCTCGATCGTCCCGGTGCGCTCGTCGGACTGCGACCGCTCGCGCGACAGCTCACCGAACACCCCGAGCGCGTCGCTGACCGCGATCACCACCTGCTCGAGCCGATCTCGCTCACCGGCGAGCTGCCGGTGCAGCTCGCCCATCTCGTTGGTGGAGAGCTCGAGCGACCGGGTCAGCAGGTCGCGGTCCTCGGCCGACTTCAGGTAGAACGAGTTGATCCGGCCGAGCAGGTCGCGGAGCTGCTCCACGGTCGGCACCTGGTCGGGCTCGGTGAGCCCCACCTTCCTGAGCTGGCGTTGCAGCAGCGGATCGAACTCGCTCATGACGGCCAGCCCCCCGCCCCGTCCGCGGACGCGGCTCCCGCGCGGAACAAGTGCAGCGACGCCGGGAGCGCGCGGTAGTCGCGCGGGGCGATCTCCACGTCGTGGAACCACAACACCCGCGTGGTCTCCCCAGGGCGAACCTCGATCATCAGCGCCACCGACGACGCGTACACCATCGCCATCCCGAGCCCGGCGCCGCCACGGCCCACGTCGAGCTCGACCGTGCCGGCGTCGTGGTTGGCGAACCCGCGGAGCACTCCGTCCAGCACCTGGTGATCGGCGAGCCGGCCGAACGGGTCCTGCGCCTCCAACACCAGGATCTGACCATCGAACGCGAGCCGCAGCGTCGGCACCTCGCGCGGGGTGAGGGTGACCTCTCCCCGCCGATCGCGCGCGTACTTCGGCTCTCCCCGCCCGTCGATCGGCGCCACGTACATCGCGTTCATCAGCAGCTCGTGCGCCACGTCGGACGCCTTGGCCGCGGTGCGCGGGCCGACCCCCACCCCGTTGAGCAGCGATCCGACCTCCGCCACCACCCCGTCCCGCGCGGCCGAGGTGTTCGGGCGCCAGGTCCGCACGTGGTTGCCCCACGGCAGCAGGTTCGCGAGCGGCGGGAGCGCCTCCTCGTTCATCCACCGCCGCGCGATCACCCCGAGCTCGAACGGGCGCGGCGTGGAGCCGAACGACGGCCACCCCACGATCGACCGGATCCGCGGGTCGTTGCGGGCCAACGCCACCAGCTCGGCCGGGGCGCGGGTGCTCCACACCACCAACCGCAGGTCGGGCCACAGATCGAGCCACGGCAACACCCGCGGTAGATCCGCCGCGTCGCACCCGAGCAACCCGGGCTCGCTCGGGAGCTCGGCCTTCAACGCCTCCGGGTCAGACCCGCACACCGACGGGACGAAACCCGCCGCGGCCGCCAACACCCGCGCGATCCGGGTGCCGGCGTTCCGGTTCTGCTCCACCACCACGACCGACCTGGCGGCCACACGCCCTCCGCACCGCCAGCCTACAGCAACCGCTGCAACAGGTGGGTTACCCGACGGACGCATATCATTACACCAATCTCCGGCCGATGCGATCAAATGCACGAATTGGGACGGTCGGGATCGGGCTCGTCGGCGTGGACGCCCGGTACATCGACCAAACCATCGTGTCGCGCGGCTGCCTGGGCTCGACGGGCAGCCGCCGCGGCAGGGTCGCTTCGTGGGTGAACCCGAGGCGGCGGGGCACCGCCGCCGACCGCGTGTTCAGCGGGTCACACCGGATCTCGACCCGATCGACCGTCAACCCGGCGAACGCGACCTGCACCAGCGCCGCGACCCACTCGGTCACGTAGCCCTGGCGGTGGTGCCGCAGGTCGACCCAGTAGCCGAGCTCCCGCCCGAGCGGCCCGACGCGATCGTGGATCCCGGTCCCGCCCACCAGCGTGCCGTCATGCAGGAACACGCCGTACAGCGCCTCCCGCCCCTCGCCCATCAGCTCGCGCGACCAGGTGGCCATCTGCTCGGCCTGCTGCTCGGGTGTCGGGAGGACGGCCGCCCAGGTCATCCACGGGAGGAGGTGGTCGCGGTTGCGGACCCGGGCGTCGATCATCAGGCCCGCCTCCGACGGATCCCACGGGCGGAGCACGAGGCGGGGCGTCTCGATGCGCACCGCCGGCCAGGTCGCGTCACCTGCCGGGCCGTTCGGGTCGCGCCACACCCGGTGCAGGCGGTTCACCTCGCGCCAGGCCTCGAACATGGGATCTTCGGGGTAGGTCACCCGATCGCCCGGGCGACGCTCCCCGACCACCAGCAGCTCGGCGTCGGCGGCGGATCGGTTCACGAAGCAGTGCCCGATCCCGGTCCCCGCGGGGAACACCACCAGGTCGCCCGGGGACAGCTCGACCTCCTCCGCCGGTCCGCAGGGAGGGATCCACCGCAGCGAAGGCGCTCCGGCGAGCACGTACACCACCTCCTCCTCGAACAGGTGCGCGTGGGCGAAGCTCGTCCGCCGCCCCGGCGGCAGGCGGTCGCGGCTCACGCCGAGCGCGCGGCTCCCGGCCGCCCGACCCAGGTCGCGTCCGGCGGCGAGCGCCTCCGTGTCGAACGGGGCCGGGTACGCCCCCACCTCCTCCGATACATCTCCGCTGCGCACCACGAACCACGGTCGGTCCGACATCGGCTTTGTTCCTCCACTGCGGCGACCGGTGCACGCTGAAACAATTTGATTCTGGGTCGCGGGCTCCGTTCCGGGTACCTCGGTGGGCGACGCACGAAAAGCGCACGACGGAGACCGCGATGACCACCCTGCTCGAATCGCTGACCTGGTGGCCCTGGAACGCTGCCGAGTGCATCCGCAACGTCCGGCGGTCGCCGGCGGCGCCGGGCCTCGTCACGCTCGCCTGGGCCACCCGGGATCCGCGGCCCACCGTGCTGAAAAAGGCGGACGGCACCGAGGTGTTCCGCGACGAGGGCCCGAAGGTCGACCACGTGGTCACGTTGACCGGCGGGGCGGGCGAGCTCGAAGACATCGTGATCGACACGGGCGACTTCCAGCGGGTGGTCCGCGTCGAGTTTTGAGCGACAGAGCTGGATTCACGTCGGTCACACGCTGAAACATTGTGAAACGGGCCCGAGAACCGCACAGCGGACTACTTGGGAGAACCCAAGGCGGAGGGAAGATGTCGTTGGAACAGTTCTCGGAGTCGCGAACCAGCACCGGGCTGCTGCTCAGCATCGTCCCCTCGGACTTCGACGAGGACTCGTTCGACGCCCCGGTGGCCCCGGTGGCCGACAAGCCCGCCGCGCTCGAGGTCATGCCCGAGCCGGTCCGCGCGGTCGACGTGCCCACCCGGATCCAGGCCCCGATCGCCGGCCCGGAGTTCCTGCCCGATCCGATGACCGACACGTCGGATCTGCCGGAGGACCTGTTCGCCGCCGCCGCCGCCGAGCTCGAAGCTCGCGCTCCGTCCACCCCGGCTCCCCGTGAGCCCGAAGTCGAGCGGTCGAACCGCACCCCGCCGCCTTCGGCTGCCCGCACTGCCCCTGTC
>JBEBJC010000503.1:0-6081 GCA_040080105.1 Myxococcota bacterium | reverse complement strand
CTGCCCCCCGACCTCCGGCGGAGGTGTGGCCCGCCCGCCCCGGGATCGGTTCGTCGATCGGTCGGCGGGCCACCTCGGGAGGCGCCGAGCCGCGTCGCGCACCCTGACCCGTCGCGACGAGGTCGCCCGGGCGGCCCAGCTGTGTACGGCCCACGCGCTGCAGGCCCCGTGGCAGCCCCAGTCCACCGCGGTGGCCGGCGGGTACGCCGCGCTGCCCGAGCTCCAGGGGTGGCTCGAGTCCGCGCTGAAGGAGGACGGGTTCCGCGACGTGGTGCGGATCTCCGGCGGCGAGATGAACGAGCTGTCGCTGCTGGTGCTGCTCAACGACAAGATGGCGATCTCCGGCCTGTACGGCGCGGTGGGCTACGACCGGGACGAGAACCCGCTCCCGGTCGAGCTGTCGTTCACCCGCATCACCGACGACAGCGTGGTGCCCGAGCACTGGCGCGACGCGGCCGGCCCGTGGTTCGACGACGTGACGCTCGCCCGCAACCTGTTCGGCGCGTACAAGGCGCTCGCGCCGTTCGTGGTCACCGCCAAGCTCGCGAAACCGGTGGTCGCGGTGGAGCTGGGGGTGACCGACCTGGCGGTGGCGCTGACGAACTTCGGGTTCGCTCCGCCTTCGTTCCTGGTCGGCGCGATCGAGGTCCTGTGGGCGGCCGAGGCCCGCCGGGCGAGCGACGACGCCGAGCAGGCCGAGGCCGGGATCCAGGTGCTCGGCACCGCGGTCGCCGCCACCGAACACGCGCTGCTGTGGCCCGACACCCGGTACGAGGTGGAGGTGGCCACGGTGGCCGAGATCGGCGAGCGCCAGAGCGCGGGCATCGTGTCGCTCGGCACCTTCACCCCGCCGCCGCAGGTGCGGACCTTCTTCACCGACGCCGCGCCGCCGACGAACCTCGAGCCGTGGGTGGTGTGCCAGTTCCCCGGCGACCGCGAGGCGTTCCACTTCCACGACGACCCGGTGGTGGTGCTGTTCGGCACCCCCGACGTGCTCGAGCTGTACGGGGTGTACGGCCGCACGCTGCGAGGGGTGGTGCGCGCGGCGTCGTTCCGCCCGCCGGTCGACCACCCGGAGCGGGCCGACGTGGTGCGGCCGCTCGACGCCACCACGTTCGAGCGGCTCGGCAAGGTCCTGCTCTCGCCGTGGGAGCAAGCGGTGCGGCGCCAGCTCGGGACGGCGGCGTGTGGGGACTTCGATCCGGAGTCCGACGGGCACGGGCGCGCGGTGCTGCCGCTGGTCCTCGACCCGACCACCGACTACCTGTTCGACCTGGAGGCCGCGCTCGGCGACGGGACGGTGCCGGCACCCACCGGGGTCGCCCGCCCGCTGTACCGCCGCCGGTTCACCACCTCGCGGTACGCCTCACGCGCCGAGCTGGCCGAGGCCGTGCGCACCACCCGGATCGAGGACCGGCCGATCGCCGATGCCTCCGCGCTGGTGGCGCTGCCCGAGGTGGTCCCCGACGACGGGTTCGACCGGGCGCTGATCGCCGCCGGGCTGGAGGTCGGACCGCGATCGTCCGAGCCGCGGATCACCGTGTTGTGGAGCACCGACGCCGTTCCGCAGCCGCTGGCGGTGTGGATCGAGACCCCCGAGCCGCTGTGGCGCTCCCGCCCGGAGCCCACCGCCGACCGCGACGCCGAGGGTCGGGTGCTCCGCTGGAGGCTCGCTCCGGCCCAGTGGCTCGGGGTGGACGAGCTCGTGGCCCCGCGCCCCGCCGACTGGACCTCGGTCCTCGACGGCTTGCCGATCCACCTGCGCAAGACCGGGACCGCGACCGTCGCTGCCCCCACCATCCACGAGCTGCGCGACGTGCACCTCCGCCCGCCGTCCGCCCCAATGCCGGTCCCGGCCGACCCGGTGGCGGTGGTCGAGCGGCTGGTGCACGACGCGAGCGGCACCCGCACCCTGGCGCTGCTCGGCCCGGCCGCCCGCGGTCAGGTGGTGCGCCTCGGGCTGATCCGGACCCTTCATCCCCTGCTCGACCTCGACGCGACCGACGCCCCCGCGGTGCTGGTGGAGCTCGAGCTCGACACGACCCCGTGGGAGACGACATGACCCGTGTGGCGATTCCAGAGCTGTTCACGCTCCGCGGTCGGACCACCACCGTGGGCGACAGCTCGGTGGTGGAGCTCCGCTGGATGATCCACCCCTCGGGCGGGCTGCCGTACACCCCGTTCCGGGTGTGGGTGCGCGACCCGACCACGGTGAAGACCGACCGGGTCGGCACCACCACCGACGGGCTCCCCGACGGGACCACCGCGATCACCTGGGACAACCGGGGCGCGGCGGTGGTCACGCTCACCACCAGCGTCTCCTCCGGAGCTCTCACCGTGCGCGGGATGAGCGGACCGGACGGCACCGGACAGGTGGTGGACGAAGGGGTGGCCGCGATCGGGACCCCCACGGTCACGCTGGCCGGCTCGGTGATCCGGTCGGTGGTGACGCTCGGCTCGGGCACCGCGGCGGTCGCCAGCGTGGTGTGGATGGACGCGCTGGTGAACGACCCAGGGTGGAAGCTGTGGGAGATCGTCGGGTTGCCGGCGGACAAGGTGTCGTTCGACGGCACCGGCTACGACACCGGCGAACAGGGCCTGGTCAGCGCCCCGACCGATCCGGTGTCGGCGGCGATCCTGCGGCTGAAGCAATGGCAACCCACGAGCGGGTGGGAGCCGATCACCGATCTGGGGAAGGCCGCCCCGCCGTGGACCGCGCCCGATCCCACCGCGTGGGTGGAGGAGCTGCGCAAGAACGTGCTGCCCGGGGTCGCGAAGATGCTCGGGGGCACCAGCTGGCCGCTCGAGCACGAGGGGTTCCGCGTCCCCACCCCGATCGACGTCCCGGTGTCGGTGCACGGAGACGCGCTCGACCCGGCGGGGGAGTCCACCGCCGACCTCGGTCCGCTCGGGCAGCTGCTGCTGGGCGCCACCTCCGACGCGTTCGGCGCGCTGGGGCTCGGGTTCGGGACCACCGTGCCGACCGGGAAGGCCGCGACCCTGGCGTCGGCCCGCGCGGCGAACCCCGCGCCCGTCGGGATCGGGTTGGTGATGGTCACGGTGGAGCACGAGATCCGCACCCCCGGCGACGACGTGAACCTGGTGAAGGTGGAGCTGGCCGACGTGTTCCTCCAGCCGGTGGTCGCCGGTCCGGCGTCGGTGACCGGGCTCACCGCCGACACGCTGGCGATCGATCGGCCGCAGAAGCGGGACGAGCCGTGGCTGTTCGCCGACGACCTGTCGTGGGACCGCCCGGAGCCGCGCCTGCCCGACGACCCACACGTGGTGAGCTACGCCGTGGTCCGGTACGCCGACAGCGGCGACCAGCTGCTGCTCGACGTCCGCCAGGCCGGCGGCCCGCGGCCGTGGGTCGCCGCGACCGACCCGGAGCTGCCGCCGCAGAGCGCGATCTCGTTCGTGGATCGCGGGCTCGGCGAGCCGCGCCCCGGGGAGTCGGGGGACGTGTCGTACGCGGTCGCCGGCCAGGACGCGTTCGGGCGATGGTCGAAGTGGGTGTCGGTCCCGTACGCGGTGGCGACGGTGGCTCCGGCCGTCCCGTCGGTGGTCCGGGTCACGCCGGAGGTCGCGGACGGGGGCGAGGTCCGCGGCGCCGACGTGGTGGTGGACGTGGCGTGGGACTGGGCCGACCGCAGCCCGAAGACGATCGAGCTGGTGGTGGTGACCCACGCCGCCGGGACCGTCGCCGGGAGCTCCTCCACCCGCGAGGTGGGGGGCCCGGCGGTGCCGGACGTGGTGCTGTCGTTCGGGCTCGATCCCGATGTGCCCCCCGCCGGCGCCGAGCTGCTGCCGGCCGAGCCCGGTGCGCCGCCCGAGCAGCGGGTGGTGCGGGTGCGGGTGCCCGGCTTCCGGTTCGACTTCGGGGCGCACCCGCGGATCGAGGTCACCGCCCGCGCGCGCGCCGAGGAGCAGTTCCGTCCGGGCGTGTGGTCCGGCCACGGTCCGGACCGGGCGGCGGTGGCGGACAGCCCGATCCCGCCCGGGCCGGTGTTCGTCCCCGCGGGGATGACCTGGGCCTCGGTGCCCGATCCGGCCGGCATCGCGCGGGTCCGCCTGGCGTTCACCCCGGCGCCGGGAGCGACGAGCACCGTGGTGTACGCCGCGGACGAGGCGGCGGTGCGGCGGGAGGCGGGCCTGCCCGCGCCCGACGTGTCGATCGGGCCCGAGCAGCGCCTGCCCGACCTGCGGGTGCTGGACCCGGCGGCGGTGCGGCGGGCGTTCAAGCGCGTCGACCGGGTGACCGGCGGGGAGCTCGACCTCGATCTGCCGCGGGGCTCGCGCCTGGTGCACCTGTTCGCGCTGGTGCCGGTGAGCGCCAGCGGGGTCGAGGGGTCCCACCCGAGCGACGGCAACGGGTGGCTGGCGGTGGCCGTGCCGCGGGTGGTGACGTTGCCCCCGCCCACGCTGCGCCTGCGGCCGCTCCCCGGCGGAGCGCGGGTGGTGGTGGAGGTGCAGGCCGACAGCCCCCCGGCCCGCCTGTCGCTCCACCGCGGCCCGACCGATCCGCGCCAGGCGCTGTCGGTGGACCGGATGGGCCTCCCGATCGCCGAGCTGGGCCCGGCAGACGCCGTCGCCAGCGGGGATCGGTTCGTGTACACCGTCGACGACCTCGGGCTGTCCCCGTGGGTCGACTGGGTGTACCGCGCGGTGGTGTGGCCGGCGCCCGCCGACGGCCAGGTCGCGGCCCGCTCGGTGTCCGCCGCGGTGGTCGGGGTGGTCCCGGCGGCCGGACCGCCCCCGGCCCCGACGCTGGCGGTGTCCGAGCGCCAGGGGGACTGGCACCTGGTGAAGATCGGCAACGTCCCCCGCGCCGTGTGCCGCGACGGCGGCCACTCGTTGACCGTGGCCGTTCGGGTCGGGGCCGCGTCCGAGCTCCGCCGGACGGACACCGCGGCGGTGGCCACGGTGGTGGGCGCGCCCGCGCCCGCAGACACCCCGCCGATCTTCGCGGCTGTCGACGCCTTCGCCGCCTGGATCGAGGCCGGCGACGCCCCGTTCCAGGTGGTCGCGCGGGTCGCCGACCCGCTCGGCCGCTCCGCCACCACCTCGCTGGAGAGCCCGTGATCACCACCGACATCGCCAAGGCAGCGCTCGAGAACTTCGGCGCCGACGCGTTCGGGCCGAGCTCCGGCCAGCTCGCGACCCTGTGGGCCACCGGCTCGCCCACGTTCACCGAGGACCGGTGGTCGCTGACCGTGTCCGCTCCGTCCTCGTGGCGGGCCATCGCCAGCGGCGTGCTCCAGTGGCGCGCGAGCGGGGCGCCCGAGCTGTTCGATCTGCAGGGCGACGGACTGACCGGCCCGGTGGCGGTGGTGCGGCTGCACCCCCAGGCGGTGCTGCGGCTCGAGCACCTGGTCGGTCGACACCTCGACGGGCGCACCGACGGGCGCGCCACCCGACCGGTGCCGGCGGTGATGGCGATCCGGGTGGCGGCGTTGCCGGCGGCGGTCGCCGACCTGGCGCTGATCCCGGTCGAGAGCGCGCGGGTCGGGCAGGAGCTGACCGCCGGCGAGCTGACGCTGCACGACGCCCACGGGCAGATCCTCGACCCGGTGGCGGTGGCGGCGGCGCTGCGCCAGGTGGCGCTGCAGTTCCCGGCGGTGCGGGCGCCGAACGAGTCCGAGGGGAACGCGTCGGGGACCGGCACCACCGACGACGGCGCCATCGCGCGGGTGGCGGCGCTCGGGACCGCCGGCCGACGGGTGCGGCTGACCGACCTGTTCGGAAACCCGTGGGTGAACCTACAGGACCGGCCGCGGGTCTCACTCGGCGGGACCGAGCTCGACGGCGCCGGCCCCCACTCCTGGTCCGACGGGGCGACGATCACCGGCGCGACCGGCCTGTCGTTCGGGTTCTCCACCCAGGGCGCGGCCGGGACCGCCGCCCTGTCGCCTCCGACCCCCAGCGGGCTGCACCGGGAGCAGCTGTCGGTGGTGGTGATCGACCGGGAGCTCGAGCTGCTCGGGAACCGCGGAGAGAACACGCTGCACGGGGTCCCTGCGCCCGACGTCCCCACCCGCTCCGCCCCCGACCCGGTCGTGCACGACGGGCAGCAGCTCACCG
>JBEBJC010000502.1:0-6089 GCA_040080105.1 Myxococcota bacterium | reverse complement strand
GATCGAGGATCCGCCCCGTGACCCGCTGCGCGAGCTCGGGGCTCCGGTCGAGCAGCGCGTCGACGATCTCGTCGAGCTGGCTGGCCGCGTACTCCGTCCACCGGACCTGCACCTCAGCGCGTCAGCCGCGCGGCGACTCGAGCCGCCACGTCCTCGTGCGCCACGACTCGGCCCTCGGCCACGTCCGCGAGCCCCTGGGCCACGTCCCGCAGCTCCTCCAGCTCGTCGAGCAGCCCCTGGTAGCTCCGGATGTCGAGCAGCACCGCGGCGCCCCGTCCGCGCTGGGTCAGCACCAGCGGCCGGCCCGTGTCCCGCACCTGCTGCAGCATCGCTGAGGCGTTCGCGCGGAAGTCCGACACCGGCTGGATGTCCGCCTCGAGGTCGAGCGCCACCCGCGACATGACCACCTCCCGTATCTCCAACCGTACCGCTGGACGTACGCGTCGGCCACCCGACGACCGCGGATCTGCTGCCCAGACCGCGCTCGGCCACGCCGTCGAGCGCATCGCGAACCTGACGCGCAAGGCCCACCACAGTAAGGAGGCGATGCTCGAGACCGGCACCGTCGTCCTGCACACCGCCGAGACCCAGGGCAGCCTCTTCCTCCCCTCGATGGCCGAGGGCTACCTCGGCGACGACAAGTTCAAGATCGGCGCCGTCGACCTGCGAGGCCCGCTCGGGCTCCTCGCCCAGGGCTACGGCTCGCGAGCGGGCTCGTGGTCCACGTGCACGCGGAGTCGGCCACGCGCGGCGTCCCGCCGAACCAGCTCCTCGACTCGGCCCTCGTCGACCGCCTCGCCGGCGGCGTGTTCACGGGCTCGGTCGCCGAGCTGCTCCGGAGGACCGACGTGCTCCCGGCGCCGCGGTGGAAGGGGGAGATCGGGCGGGAGGAGGCCGATCTCGGGCTGCCGCCGGGGGAGCCTGCCCTGCTCGGATCGGGGGCGTACGCGTCGTTAGGCGCGACCCCGCGCCCAGCACGGCGACGCCGTCCAACTCGAGGTCCGCGAGGACCCACTCCTCCGGTGTGGTCAGCAGCGCATCCCACGCGGCCGCGTCCACGGACAGGGCGACCGCGTGCACGTACGAGGGGGCATCGGAGCTACCGGGCATGATGCCACGCCAACCCGTACACCCCGTAGGTCACGAGGTACGGCAGCCCGTGATCGGGGAATGCCGCCTCGGCTTCGGCGGTGATCGCCGCGAAGTGTGTACCGGCGTCCGGACCGCCGAGCTCGGTCGTGGGGTCGTCCAACCGACCGACGTAGCCAGCGACGAGGTCGTCCATCGTCGTCAAGTACGTGATCTGCTCCGATACGGCGTCCCCGACCGGCAACACGGCTCCGCGACCGGGGTACACCTCGCCCGCGCCCAGGGCGCCGAGCTCCTCCAGCGCGGCCTTCCACGCCACCACGTCCGGGGCAGCGGCACCCGCGACGATCCCACCCTCGAGCCACGCGTGAACGCGGCCGGCGACCAGATCACCCACCACGAGGTCCTCACCCACCACCGCGACGGTCTGGGTGGTGGTCACGCCGGCGTGCTCGAGCTCCACCAGCCGGATCCGGTTGCCGAGCTCCAGCTCGCCGTCGAAGGTGCGGTCGACGGACGGTAGTGCCGGGAACGTCTCGTGGGTGAACATCCCGGCGCCTACGAAGTACGCGCGCTTGTAGGCCCAGACCTCCGGCATCGCGCGCGCCGTCGCTGCGCTCGCGATCAGCTCCGCACCGGCGTCCTGGAACACCGTGGCGCCCAGGAACTTGTCCGGGTTGGGGTGCGTGACCACCACCGCCGCAATTGGCGCGTCGGTCTGCGATCGAATGTCGGCGAGGAGCTGCTCGGCAAGGGCCGGCGTGAACTGCGCGTCGAACACCACGACACCGTCGCGGGTCCCGGTCCACCACGAGTGGGTGTCGAACCCGTCAGCGCCCGACGTCCACGAGTGAAGCGTCGGGGCCTTGGCGGCGCAGGCCTGGAGCAGCACGACAGCGGCGAATTTCACGGTGTCTCCCACGGTTGGTGTTCTGCGTCGAATCTAGTGGGCCGCGTTATGGCGTGACATGCACCAAACGCCGGCTACTTGATGCGACACGCCAATTGGGTGGATCCCGACGCCGTGCCCCATCGATTCGGGCTCGCCGAGGATCTGCCGGCCCTCACGTCGGGTTGGCACCACCACCGGCGGCCGCAGCTGCTGTATGCGAGCGAAGGGGCGCTCCGGCTGTGGGCCGCGGACCGGATGGTGGTCCTGCCGCCCGAACGCGCCGCGTGGATCGGCGCCGGTCTGGTCCACCGGGTCGAAGCGCGCCGGCCGGTGCGGCTGCGGACGGTGTATTTCCTGCCCGAGGACGAGCCTGTGCCGGGGTCCCTGGTGGTGTTCTCGGCGCCGACGCTGCTGACGGCGCTCGCTGTGCACGTGTGCGGGTGGGGCCCCGCTCCGCCGATGTCCCCCGAGGGGGAGCCCTTGCTCGCGGCGTTCGCGGCCCTGGCCACGCGGTGGCGAGCGGAGCCCCTGGCGGTGGAGCTCCGGGCGGCGAGCAGCCCGGAGCTGGAGCGCGCGCTGCTGTTCTTGGTGGACCACCTCGATCGGCCCGTCGCGATCACGCAGGCTGCGCGCGCTGGTGGCCTGTCGGTGCGGACCCTGCAGCGGCGATGTCGCGAGGAGTTGGGCTCTTCGCTGCGGAGTTGGCTCGCGCAAGCGCGGATCGTGCGGGCGCTGGAGCTGCTGGCCGACCCGGGGCTGTCCGTCGGCGAGGTTGCGCTTCGAACCGGCCATGCGAGCCCGGCGTCGTTCTCGCGGGCGTTCACCGCCGCGATGGGGACCCCGCCGACCCGGTGGCGAGCGCGGGTAGGTCCGGCCCCGTGAATGCAGGTTGCTCGCCGCGCCACCACCGGGTACCCCCTCTTCATGTCGTTGTTCCTGGCCCACGTGATGCCCCTCGGAGCGCCGCCCCCCGGTCGCTGAGGGCGTGGCTCCGCGTCGCACGACGCGACGAAGCTCGCCCGACCGGAGTCGCCGAACGGAGGCCCCAGCCGGGTGCTGGTGCGCCTCGTCCGAGTACCCATCACGACGAGCGAGGCCAAACGTGTACATCAGCCGACAGCGCCAGTCCCACGCGCGCCACACCAAAAAGCAAGCCGCCCGGGTCGAGAACCAGCGCAAGGCCCGGGACGAGAAGCGAGAACGACGACGGCTGGGGCTGCAGCGTCAACGCGAGCGCCGCGAGGCGAACGCGCGCCCGCCGGAGCTCAGCATGGCGAACCGCTCCGCCGATCGGTACGCCGATCGGCTCGCCGCGTTCCGCGCCGCGTTCGGGGAGGTGGGCGTCTGGCTGCACCTCGCCGCGTGGCTGTGCCACAACTGCATCGCTCACCCGCTCCTCGGGCTCGCGCCCACCGCCTGGACGGTGCGCCTGCACGACCGTACCGCCGACTGGCTGAACCTGCGGCGGGATCCCCTGAACAGCCCGATGCCCGCGGTGCGGACGACCTGGTCGTGGGTGGTGCACAACTGCGTCGCGCATCCGCTGATCGGGTTCGCTCCGACCGAGCGGTGGTTCGCGTTCCACGACGCCACCGCTGAGCGACTGGGCGTCGAAGGCTGGGTCTGACCCGAGGGGGTGCGTCCCGTACAGGGTGAGCGTCAGGTGCTCAGGTCGGTGTCGTCCCACGCGATGCCGGGCGACACGCACCAGGTCAGCGCGTGCCGCCGCTCGTGGACCGCTCCGCCGTCAATGATCGAGCACCCAGGCCAGCGCCCACATCTGCTCCTGCTTCCACCCCATCGCGCGGCCCCAGCGGCCCCTCGCGTCGGCCCGCGACGCTGCCCACAGCGCGGGCTCGTCCGCGGCGAACCACGGCCCGAGCCCATCCCGGTCGACCATCGCCTGGAGTACCTCCCGCGGGACCTCGGTGTGGACCCACAGGTTGCACACCTGCAGCACGGCGAGGCGCCGGGCGACCTCCTCCGCCGGGCGCAGGGCCCCGTCGCCCCACCACGGCAGCGCGGCCGACGACCTGAAGCCCGCGGCGACCAGGCGCCCCACGCTCTCCGCACGCACCGGATGGTCCACTATCCCCCCGCGCCGCCCCAACTGGCTCGGCCAGGTGTGTCAGGGCGCGGCCCGACCCTCCCGCTGAGCCCGCTGGGCAGGTCCGGTCGGCGACGGGCCGTCGTGGGGTCGAGTGGAGCGTGCGAAGCGCGGCGGTGCTCCTCGTTGGCGTCGCCTCGGCAATTCCGCAGGACGGAGTCCGAGGACCGACAATGCCCGACACCAGCGGGCTGCGGCGGCCTCGCGGATCAGGCGAGTGATGCTGGACTGCAGGTCTGGGCGATCGGCCATGGCCGAGATCAACCGCACCAGGTCCATCTCGACTTCGTTGCCGTCCCGGCGCGGGAGGAGGGGCCGGTGTGCGGTGACCAGTAGGTGAGGCGTTCGGCGCCCTCCGCGCCGCACGCGAGCCCGGCCCGCCCGGCGGTCAGCGCGTCAGGTCGACCTGCGCCCAGGTCTCGTACGCGTTCGGGTCGACCTCGACCCCCGAGTCCGGCTCGTAGAACTTGAAGTGGATCGAGGCCTCCATCGGGCTCACCGCGTCCATCACCCGGGTCAGCCCCCCGAACTCGAGCTCGGCTGCGGCGAGCGGCACGCCGTTCGACGGCAGGAGCGTCCCTGCGACCTCAGCGCCGTCGACGAACGTGTCGAAGTACCAGTACGTGGCGCTGATCGCGAGGGTCCCCGCCAGCGTGGCCGCGACCGCCGAGCCGCCGTCCACGGCGACCGTGATCGGGATCCGCACCTCGCCCTCGCACCCCTCCGGCTCGGTCTGTGTCATCGTGACCAGCTCCACCGGGCCGTCCGCGAGGGCCAGCTCCACCGCCAGCGCGGCCTGCCCGCCGCCCATGATCGCGGCGTCGCCGATCCATGCCCCCACCGCCTGGTCCCGCAGCACCGCCGGCGCCTCGGTGAACAGGTCGGGGACGTCGTCGGCGTCCCACGGCTCGACCGACGCCTCCCCACACAGGCCGACGCCCTCGTCCCCGAACTGGACCCCGGACGCCTCGCGCGGCTCCCCGTTCGGCATGCAGCTCACGGAAACGGCAGCGACAATCGGCCATCGGTACGACATTTGGACTCCATGGTCGGATCGTAGCGCGACCTGCCTCCGCCGCTACCCCCGGATCGCACGAACTGTGGGTCGATTCGGGACCCCCCCGTGCGATACTGGAACAGATGGACGATGTAGCTCGGCAGTTGATGCGTGCGCTGCGGGGGTCGCGGTCGCAGATCGGGTTCTCCCGGCGGCTCGGCTACACCAGCAACGTCGCGGCGAAGTGGGAGCGGGGTTTGCGCAGCCCGACGTTCGGGCAGGTCCTGCGCGACGCGGCGCGGCTCGGCGTCGATGTCCCGTCGGTGATCGCCCGGTTCCACCGGCAGGCCGCGCCGGCGTTCGACCCGGCCTGCCCCGAGGCGCTCCACCCGTGGCTCCAGGCGCTCGTCGGGCCCGTGCCGCACGGCGATCTCGCCCTCCGCGCCGGGCTGTCGCGGCACCAGGTCGGCCGGCTGCTCCGGGGCGACGCCGCCGGGCGGCTCCCCGAGGTGCTCGCCCTGGTCGAGGGGGCGACCGGGCGGGTGGTGGACCTCGTCGCGCTGCTGGTCGACGTTGACCGGGTGCCCGCGCTCCGGGACCGGGTCGCGCGCCGCCAGGCGACGATCCGGTGGGCGACCGAGCACCGGTGGGGTCCGGCGGTGCTCGCGGTGCTCGACACGCTGCCGACGGGCTCGACCCGGGCCGACGCCGTCCGGTGGCTCGCTGATCGCCTCCCGCTGGACGAGGACCACGCCGAGCGCGAGCTCGACGCGGCGATCGCCGCCGGGGCTGCCCGCGACGACGGGGTGATCACGCTCGGGCGCCGGGAGTCCCTGGCTGCCCCCCAGGCGGACCCGGACCTCAGGCGGATCCGCCACCACTGGGCCACCGTCGTCGCCGAGCGCGCGCTGAACCCCGGCCCCGACGACCTCGTGAGCTTCAACGCGTTCTCGGTGGCCCGCGCGGACCTCGCGCGGATCCAGGAGCTCCAGCGCGGGTTCTTC
>JBEBJC010000501.1:0-6090 GCA_040080105.1 Myxococcota bacterium | reverse complement strand
GCTATCCAAGCCGCCAAGCGCGCGGGGGCCGGGGCACGGCTGGCGGTGGAGATCGCGTGGGCGGAGCCCACGGCGGGTGCTGCACTGGAGGAGGCGGCGGCCACGTTACCCAAGGGCGTGGCCAGCGCGACGGAGGTGGCTTCCGTTGCCTCAAGGGGACTGTCGATTGCCTCTCCTACCACAGGCAACCCTCGTGCTATCGTTCGAGGTTTTGGTGACTTGTCCAATCGACAAGATGCCGTGCTGGACGACCTGGGAGGCTTCGGGTCACAGACAATCACGGGCAAGAGCGCCTTTGGCTTGAAGGACATGGCGGCTCTGACTGCCGCGACGGGAGATGAGTTCGCGATGTTAACAACGGGAGGCCGCCGACTCATCGTGCGAGGAGGACCCGAAGGGGTTCCGATCACGCCAGACATGATGTCCGACCTTGCGGCTCAGGGATGGCGGTGGTCCGGGCACACCCATCCCGGAGGGGCTGGTGTCCTCCGGAGTTCTATGGGAGACCGCGCAGTGCTGGACGCCTCCGGGCAGACCCGGAGCGTGATTCTTAATTCAGAAGGTGACTTCCGGCTGTTCGGCACGGGCGGAGACATGCTGACGGGATGGCTGCCATGAATGGAGGCACACTGACGATGAAGCAGGCCGAAGAGATCGCACGAGAGGCCGTTTCAACATACCTTGCGTCGCGACCTCCGATCCCCGCCGTAGTCCGAGAGAACCTGATCCTCGGAGAGGGCAGGGACGGTGACGACTGGCTGTTCGAGCTATACGTGCCTGGGATTCGCCCCGAGCATGCAGTCGTCCTCGTCGAGGCTCGCGTTGACATGCGCGACGGTGAGGTGTCAGTGACCTCGCCTGTTGGCGACAGGTGGGACTCTGTTCCGCTCCCCTGACGCTCCAAGGATGCCCCGAGGCCTACGTCCGGTGGGCCTACGCCAAGGCGTGAGACCTTGTCGCCATTCGCCCCGTGAACCCAGAACTTGGTGCCGAGGTTTTCCTGTCCAAGCGGCTCTTCCAGCGGTAGGAATCAGGGGTTTGTCGATGATTGCACCCAGAGTGAAGGGCCCTTACGTGACCGAGGACCTCCGGCCGCTGGACATGGACCGGATCGTCCGCCCGTTCGGTTCCCGGTTTCATCTACATGCCCATGGAAACAATCTTTTCACCCGAAGCGTTCGACCTCCTCAACAAGACGGCGACTTTCGACGTCCTGAACATCCCGCGGGTGTCGCGATGAGCGAAAAGAAGTTCTCCTACGAGGTTGGCCAGTTGCCGTCGACACCGCCAGTGAGGCAGTCGCGGCTCGAGGGGCGGCTGGTCGGACATTGGACGCTGGTTATCGCGGGCTCCGTGGTAGACCTCCTGCTCGATTTACGTGTTTGGACCGACAGCGAGGTGCGTCTCCACTGGTCCGGGAATCAGGTCCTGGAGGTGAGCATCATCAGCGACCATCCGCCCGGGCATCCGGAGGTGATGGCCGTCTTCTTCCAGCTTTTCCGAAGGGCGTACCGGGCAGGGTCGATCGCGGCGATCGAAGGAGTGGAGCCCGGTCGATACGACTGGTGGTTTGCCAATGTTGGTTGATGTAGATCTTGACGAAGGTCGCCGCGCATGCTGGGAATCGAGGTGGCGCTCGACGCGGTCGTGCAGGACTTGGAGCGCGGGTGGTTCGGGGTGACCGATCAGCGATGCACGGAGGTGGTCGGCTCGCCACCGGGTGACGAGGCCACATGCTACGCAGCAGCGGCGACAGCGGGACCGGGCCAGATCTCGGAAGGCCATGGGCGTCAGCTCTGCCGCCGGCGTCGCGAAGCGCTTGCGATGGGACCCGCGGCGCTCGAACAGCCAGGTCAGGTAGGCGAACACGTCGACGTCGCACTTCTTGGCCGTGCGGACCACCCCGAGCAAGGTCGCCCACCGGTGCGCGCCCTCCGGGCTGCCGGCGAACAGGCACGCCTGCCGGAGCTTGGCTGCAATCGCGGAGGCCGCCGTCGCCGGGATCGCCACAGACGTGGCGGTTCCGGAGCCCACAGATGCAGTTCCTCAGAAGTGGGCCGCATATGCAGTTGTTGGGGTGGTCGCACTCGGGACGCTTGTGACCGGTCAGCGACGGGCTGAGGGCGCGACGCTCGGCACGGGTGATCGGAACGTCGGAGGTGCTCGTGACCCGACGGGCACGTCCAGCGCTGGACCTACACGCCCTGGTCGGTGTCGGCGTACGACGAGCACGACACCGATCCGGCGAGCCCGTTCTACGACACGCCCGCGACGACCCACCTCGACGCGCAGGGTCGGGTGTACCGATCGACCGAGACCCCGGACGGCGTCACCGAGCACGTCACCCACCTCACGCTGGACGTGCAGGGCAACGTCCTCCAGGTGACCGATGCGCGTGGCAACGCGACTCAGGTGCAGACGTTTGACCTGGTGGGTCGTGCGCTGTTCACCGGGGCGGCCGACGAGGGCTACGACGGGGCGAGCGGGCGAGGAGAGAGCCGCGTGCTGCCCGACGTGGCAGGCCAGCCCCTCCGCGTGTGGCGGAGCGGGAACCTGTCGCTGCGGACGGCCTACGACGCCCTGCGCCGCCCGGTCGGGACCTGGGCCGACGAGGGCGCTGGCGAGCGGCGGCTGACCCGGACGGTGTACGGAGACGCGCTCCCGGAGCCTCCGCCGTTCGCTCGGGGCCGTCCGGTGCAGGTCGACGATCCTGCCGGCCGAGTCGTGCTCGGCTACGACTTCCGCGGGCGCACGGTGTCCCAGACCCGCCAGGTGCTGGCCGACATCACCGTCGATGCGGACTGGGACGCGGACCCGGCGCTCGACCCGGAACAGTTCACCGTCGCAACGAGCCACGACGCAGTCGACCGGGTCACGTCCGAGGTTGCGCCCGACGGCTCCAACACGAGCCGCACCTACGACGAAGGGGGGAGGCTCGTCGCCGTGGCGGTCGCGCTCCGCGGCGCCGCGCCCGCCACCGCGTTTGTGGACCACATCGCGTACGACGCCCGCGGCCAGCGTCTGTCCATCACCTACGGCAACGGAACCGCCACCACCTACACCTACGATCCGCTCCGGTTCTGGCTGACCCGCCTGCACACGCTCCGCGGCGCCACGGCACTTCAGGACCAGCAGTACACGTTCGACGCCGTCGGCAACATCGTCGAGCTCCGGGACGACGCCCAGCAGACCGAGTTCTTCGCGAACGCCCAGGTCACCCCGACCCGGACGTTCACCTACGACGCGCTGTACCGCCTGATCCGCGCCACCGGTCGTGAAAAGGTGGACCAGCGACAGACCACCGCGTTCTACGCCGACTACGCCGGCGCCACCGGCGCGATCCCGGATCGGGGCGACCCGGCGCTGCGGCAGTACACCCAGTCGTACCGGTACGACGCGGTCGGCAACCTGCTCGAGATGAAGCACCAGCAGGGCCTGGGCGGCGCGGTGGCCTGGCGTCGGGGGTACGCGTACGAACCCGGCAACAACCAGCTGGTGAGCACGAGCGCGTCCGGCGACGACCCGGACGACCCCGCGGCCCACACGGACCGGTACCCGTACAACGAGCGGGGCGCGATGACCGCGATGCCGCGCCTGCCGGCGCTGGTCCGCGACCCCGAGGACCAAATCCGGCGCGCGGAGCTCGATCTGGCGGGCAGCGTGGCGTGGTACGCGTACGACGCGGGCAGGGCAGCGGGTCCGCAAGCGGGTGGACAAGGGAGGTGTCCAGGAGGAGCGGATCTACGTCGGCGGGTACGAGGTGTGGCGGAAGCGCACCGGGTCGGGGCTGCAGGAGGAGCGGCAGACGCTGCACGTGATGGACGATCAGCGACGGATCGCGCTGGTCGAGACGCTCTCGGTGACCGGCGGTGCGGCGGTTGCCGAGCCGACGCCGCGTCAGCGCTACCAGCTCGGCGACCACCTGGGAACGGCGACGCTCGAGGTCGACGAGCTCGGCGCGATCATCGACTACGAGGTGCGAACGGACGCGTCCTGGATGTCCTGCTCGGCCAGCAGCTCGCAGACGCGCGCCGCCGTCAGCCGCTGCTTCCGCGTGACGTGCGCCGTCTCCAGGATGTGGACCACGGGCCCCCGAAGCACATCCTGCGCGGGCCTCGCGCGCGGGCCCTCGACCCGTGCGCCAGGCACGACGCGCTGCTCCAGGTAGCGGGTCACCGTGTTCCGCGAGATCCCGAACCGTCGAGCGACCTCGCGCTGCGAGACGCCCTCGGCCAGAACCAAGTGACGAAGTACATGAACGTCGGCCACCTTCAGCATCTCCTCCTCGGCCATCAGCGTGTTCTTTGGCGAAACGCCGATTAGCCGAGATTCGGGTTGCTGGAGGTGGCTCAGTCTCCGATGGCCGCGTGGCTCAGTTCCCCATGGCCGTCCTCAGCCAGAGAGGAGCAACAAACAACAGAACCGCGAACTACGAGTCAGCGACAACTACAACCACGAGTGGGGAGGTGTAGTTGTCGCCAAGGGGAGGTGCAATTTGTGTTGCACAGAGCCGGCCGGACTACGTGGCGGGCCAACCCATCCGGCTCCTCTCGTGCGACGCGGGGCCGGTCCATTAGCACAACAGTTCGCGAACAAAATGGGGGCCGAGGTGACGGCAGCGAATCAAAAGGTCTGGATCGACTTGCTGGGAACGGTGATGACCGGTTCGAGCAGCTGGTGGCCCATGGGCACCTGGACGACCTTCAAGCCAGGCGTCGCGCCATGAAGCTCGAGTTCGTCGGGTTCGCAGAGCTGTCGATCCCCGGGCCGCTGTCGCTGGTCGACGCGCCGCGGGAGCGACGGTCCGCCGAGGAGCTGCGGCAGATCCTCGGGTACCTGGGCGACGGGCACCTCCTCGCGGCCAGCGGCGCGGTCGCAGACGTGTTGGACCGCTCACGCCAGCGCGTGGTCGCGGCGGAGGTTCGCACCGACGGCGTCTGGGTGTGGCCGAACGAGATCACCTACTATGTCGCCAACTACGGCGTGGCCGTGCCGGAGCGGTTCGTTGCGCACGCCCGCACCTCCGGTTGGTCGGTTCCTCCGCTCCCGAGGGATCGGTTGATGGAGATCCTCCGCGCCGTGCAGCACGATCTGCACCAGGCCGGGACGTGATCGCCGATAAGGTCCATAAGCTGCGGATCAGAACCACAGCACGAGGCGGGGGCACGTTGGTAGCGCCTCGGTCACGACGGACGCGGTTCGACGCTCGGACGCCGGATCAGCCCTGCCCGTGTACACGTGGGGCAGGCTGACCGCAGACCTGTGCTCGTCCTGGGTGCGCCACTGCGGTTACGCCGTGAGCTCGACTTGAGCGCCCGATGGTGTAGCTTCAGGCACCAGGGTCGGCTGACGATGGCCGAGGTTGGCGGACCTCCGTCACCCCATCGAACCAACGTAGCGAATCGCTGGCGCCGGGCTTGCAACCCGCTGGGCGGAGGTCGAGATGGACGACACGACGAAGCGCCAGTTCGGGTTCGTCACGCTGGGGACGGCGCTGGTGATGGTGGTGGCGGTGTCACCGGTCGTGGCTTGCGCCTTGGGTTGCGCCGGGCTCGGGACCGTGGTCGCGGTGGACCGGTGGTCGCCGCAGGAGCGGTCCGGGGTGATCGACGCGCGGTGGTGGGTGCGCGAGCTGGAGGTCGAACGGTGGGGCCCGGTCGAGCGCCACGGCGCGTGTGCCGACGCCCCACCCGACGCGTACGAGGTGGGGCCGGCTACCGCCGCCGGTCGGCTCCCGTCGCACCGACACCACTCCCACTCCCACTCCCGGACTCGGTCCCGGCCGCAGTGTCGGTGGACCGAAGACGACTGGTCCGTGGTGGACACCCGCGTGATCGAGGGGCGGGTCGACCCACGCGAGTGGCCTGCCGAGCCAACTCCGTGCGCCGCGCTCCAGATCGGGTGCCTGGCCGCCGGGAAGCGGACCGAGCGGCTGATGCTGCGGGTCCACACCGACGCCGGCCCGATCGAGTGCGCAGTGTCCGAGCCGATCTGGGGCGCGGCGGCTCCGGGCGGCGCAGTGGTCGTGCCTGTGAGCGGGGTGTTCGGCCTTCCGTGGTGCGACCAGCTCCGGCCGGGCTGACGGACGTC